>DATKLH010000506.1:0-14453 GCA_035542515.1 Casimicrobiaceae bacterium | reverse complement strand
GCTTGGCATTGCCGTCTGGGCCATCGCCAGCCGTGCGCTGGACTCGCCGCTGTTTCCGTCGCCCGTCGACATCGTCGCTTCGGGCGTCGAGCTCGCCCGCAGCGGCGTGCTGCTCGGCGATATCGCGACGAGCCTTCGGCGCATCGCGATCGGCTTCGCCCTCGGCTGCCTCGTCGGCGTTCCGCTCGGCCTTGCGATGGGGCTGTTCCGCTGGGTGCGCGCGTTCTGCGATCCGGTGGTGCAGTTCCTGCGCTTCGTTCCCTCGATCGCGTGGCTGATCCCGGCGATCATGTGGTTCGGCATCGGCGAGACCTCGAAGATCGTGATCATCTTCTACATGACCGTGTTCCTCGTGCTGCTCAACACGATGGCGGGCGTCGCCGCCATTCCGCGCAATCACTTGCGCAGCGCCGAGAACTACGAGTTGACGGGCTGGCAGCTGTTCGCATGGATCGTGTTCCCCGCCACGATGAGCTACAGCGTCGCCGGTGCGCGCATCGCCATGGGCAATTCGTTCGCCGCGGTGGTCGGTGCCGAGCTGATCGCCGCCGATGCCGGGCTTGGGTACCGCATCGTCGAGTCGGGCAAATGGACCGCGATGGGCGACATGTTCGCGGCGATGCTGGTGCTGGGCCTGCTCGGCATCGTCGCCGATCGCCTGGTGCGCTTCGCGACCGAGCGCTATCTTCATCGCTACCTTCCCGTGGGTGATCATGCCGCATAAGGCCGAGCGCGATGCTGCTCCGGGGTCGGGCGCCATCGTCGTCCGGCATGTCGATTTCGCTTTCGGCGGCAACGCGCCGATCCTGCGCGATCTAAGCTTCGAGGTCGCGAGCGGCGAATTCTTCGTGTTGCTCGGTCCCTCCGGTTGCGGCAAGTCGACTGCGCTCAACCTGATTGCCGGATTCGAGACGCCGTCGAAAGGCGAGATACGCGCGGGCGCACGGCTCGTCGAGGATGCGGGCCGCGATCGCGTGGTGATCTTCCAGGACAGCGATTCGCTCTACAACTGGCTCACCGTTCTCGACAATGTCGCCTTTCCGCTGCGCGTGACCGGCGTGGGCGAGTCCGAACGGCGCGCGCGAGCGCGCGAGGCGCTGAAGCTCGTGGGCCTGCAAGGACACGAATCGAAGTTTCCGCCCGAGCTCTCCGGCGGCATGAAGCAGCGGACCCAGCTTGCGCGCGCCCTGGTGCTGCAATCGCCGATCCTGCTCATGGACGAGCCGTTCGCGGCGCTCGACGCGCAGACGCGTGCCATCCTGCAGGACGAGCTGGTGCAGCTGAGCATCCAGATGAAGCGCACGGTGCTGTTCATCACGCACGACATCAGCGAGGCGATCCTGCTCGGCGACCGCGTGGCGATCATGCGAGCGGGACCGGCTTCGTCGATCAAGGAGACGATCGACATCGCCCTGCCGCGGCCGCGACGCCGCGGCAGCGTGGAATTCGGCGAGCTCTACGAGCGCATCAACCGCAGCATCTCGGAGGAAGTGCAACGAGCGCTGCGCGCCGAGGACAGCCTGCTGCAATGAAAGCGCGTCTTGCCGCATCGCGACGGGTGAGCCTGCTCGGTTACCTCGCTGCCACCGCGGTCATCCTCGCGCTGTGGCAGTACGGCAGCAGCAACGCGATCATCCCGCTGCTGTTTCCCTCGCCGGTCGGGACCTGGCGCGTGGCGATGCAGCTGCTGCACGAGGGGCGCCTGCTCACCGACGTGACGGCGAGCCTCCAACGTATCGCGATCGGATTCGTCATCGGCAGCGCGCTCGGCGTGCTGCTCGGCATCCTGATGGGATCGTTCCGCGTCGTGCGCCTGCTGTTCGATCCCTACGTGCAGTTCTTCCGCGCACTACCGGCACTCGCCTGGATTCCCGCGGCGATGGTGTGGTTAGGGACCGGCGAGGAATCCAAGATCGCGCTGCTCGTCTACACCACCGTGTTCGTCGTGGCCCTCAATACGATGATCGGCGTCGCAAGCGTGTCACGCAATCAATTGCGCGCCGCGCGCTGCTTCGGCGCGACGCCATGGCAGATGTTCTACCTGGTGAAGGCGCCGGCGACGGTGAGCTTCATGCTGACCGGCATGCGCCTCGCGATGGGCAACTGCTTCTCCACCATCATCGCCGCGGAGCTTCTGGCGCCCAAGGATGGTCTGGGCTACCTGATCTTCAGCTCGCGCACCTGGATGCAGACCGAGTTCGCGTTCGTCGGCATCGTCCTGCTCGGGCTGCTCGGCTTCATCGTCGATCGCATGTTCATGCTCGCGACCCGCCGCCTGTGCGGCCGCTTCCTGCCCGGTTGATCGCGGCGAGGCGCGACGCGCTAGCGCCAACGAACGCTCTGACCTCCGTCGACAAGGAGGAATGCGCCGGTGACGAAGCTACCGGCATCGGATGCAAGATAGATCGCGGCTGCGGCGATGTCGTGCAGATGTCGATGCGATCGTACCGGTACAGCGCGAATTCGCTGCGGCGACTGATCGAATGCGCGTCGCCGACGTCCATCAGCAGCGCGAGACCGGGACGACGGGCGCCGCAACTTTCGTTGCCGACGCAACGCTTCGCCGGCCGCGCCGCCTGCACTATCCAACGACGCTATTCCGCCTTGATACCGGCCTTCTCGATCAGCTCGTGATACTGCGCGAGCTCCGCGGCGATCTGGCTCTGGAAAGCCTCCGGAGTCGAGGACTGCGCCTCGGAATCCAGTCGCGCAAGGCTTTCCTTGATCTTCGGGTTCTGCAGCGCCTTGACCACCTCCGCGTTGAGCTTGGCGATGATTGCCGGTGGCGTATTCGCGGGCGCGAGCAGCCCATACCACTGAAGCACGCGATACCCCGGGATCGACTCGGCCATCGTCGGAACGTCGGGAAGGTTGGGTGCTCGCTTGTCCCCGGTGACCGCGAGCACGCGCAGGGTGCCGGCCTTCACGTGACCGGCGATGGTCGGCAGGCTCGCGAACGCGAAGGTGATCTCCTTGCCGAGCAGCGCGGAGGTCATCGGCCCGCCGCCCTTGTACGCGACGTGCACGACGTCGATGTTGGCGCGCAGCTTGAGAAGCTCGCCGGCGAGGTGCGGACCGCCGAGGTTGCCCGTGGAGCCGAAGTTGATCTTGCCGGGTTGCGATTTGGCAAGAGCAACCAACTCCGCAACGTTCTTCGCCGGCACGCTCGACGGCACGACCAGCGCGTACGCCGATGTCGCGACCAGGCTGATCGGCGCGAAGCTCTTCAAGGCGTCGTAGGGCAGCGTGGGGTACGCAGCCGGCACGATGGCGTTGGGTCCCACGCTGCCGAGCAGCAGCGTGTATCCGTCGGGTACCGCTTTGGCAGCGATCTCCGTGCCGATGCGCCCGCTCGCGCCGCCGTGATTCTCGACCACGAACGACGTCCCGGTGCCTTCGGTGAGAGCACCCGCGATCACGCGCGCAACCGCGTCGACACCGCCGCCGGGCGGATACGGCGAGATCACTCGCACGGGGTGATCCGGATAGTCGGCCAGCGCCGCGGGTGTTGCGAACGGAGCGACCAGGCACGCGGCGGCGCCGATGGTTGCGATGAGTCGTGTGAGTCGATGCACTTTGAGATTCCTTTCGCTCGCCATCATGCGGTGTTCTTCTGCCCGACCAGGTACTGGGTGGTGGCGAAGGTGCGCGGATCGCGCGGCTGCCAGGTGCCCAGCTCGATCGAGCTGAAGAAATCGTAGAGCATCGCGTTGAACCACCCCGGTTCCTCGAGATTGAGCGTGTGCCCGATCCGCGGCAACACGCAGAAACCGGCGGTGGGAATGTGCTTCTTCATGAACGCGCCCGGGATCAGGGTCTGCTCGTCCTCGTCGCCGGTGATGATCAGCACCGGAACGCGCATCGCGCGATAGTCCTCGGCGAAGTCCATGACCGATGGTCGCGCCGCGACGACATATCGCAGCGTCATCGCGCGGCCCTTGCGCGAGAGCGCGCGGAACTGGTCGGAGAATTCCTTCCATCCGCGCGGGTCCTTGAGCATGAACTGCACGCGCGTGGCGCCGGTGCAATAACGATCCGATGCCGCATCCGCCGTCGCCGGATCCTCGAGCAGGTCGGCAAACTCGAAGAAGTTCTTCCGGTGCACCTCCGCCCAGGCCGGCTCGGCGCCGTAGCCGCAACAGACCGGCACCACCGAGCGCGCGAGATCGGGATGACGCATGCCGAAGAACAGCGCGGTGAACGAACCCATCGAGAAGCCGACGACGTGCGCGCTGGGCAGCTTCAAGTGGCGGATCAGCGCGGCGACGTCGGCGACCGCGAGATCCATGCTGTAACCGCTCGCGGTCTCGGGAACGTCCGAAGGCGGGTAGCCGCGCGCGTTGTACGTGATCACGCGAAAGCGATGGGAGAAGTAGCGGACCTGCGGCTCCCAGCTGCGATGGTCGCCGGCGAACTCGTGGCAGAACACGATCGGCGGGCCGGAACCGGTGTCTTCGTAATAGAGCTTGACGCCTCCTTCGGATGTAAAGAAACCGCTACGGACTGGATCCATGTCGTACGTATCTCCTCCTGGCCATGCGGGTCGCTGCGACGATGCCCACGCTCGTTGCATCGCAGCACGCGATCCAGGCCGCGGCGCGATGACAGCGAAGACTGTAGTGCGCGCATTCTTTCACGGAACCGTCACGCCGCGGCCGCTGGACAATCGGATCCTCGGCAGCCGTCGATCGGCCCGACCTGCGTGCCGCCCATTGCCCTTGCGGCCAGCCCCTGTGTCGACGAAGCTACGAGCTCCGTCGCATCGCGGCGCTGCGTGCTTGCGCGCAGAACATTGGAATCATTCGCTTGACTTACATTGTCATACAACCGACCATAATATGAAAGTCGTTCTCCGATCCGCGAACGTGGCTTGCACGCCGTCTGGCGCTACCGCGGCGGATTGCGGATCTCCGTCGCAACCTTCATCGACGAGCCCGACTGGCGGGCGTCGGCAAAGTGCACGATGCAGCGATCAACCGACATGAGCGGCGCTTGAGCGACGCGCGCAAGCTCTCGATCGAGGTGCGCGGCACGCAGGTTCGCTATGGCGATCACGTCGCGTTGGCGAACGTCGACCTCGACGTCTACGCCGGAGAGTTGCTGTGCCTGCTGGGTCCGTCGGGCTGCGGCAAGACGACGCTGCTCAACGCGATCGCCGGGTTCGTCGAGCCCAGCGCGGGTTCGATCCGGGTCAACGGCAAGGAGGTGGACGGACCGGCTCCCGAACGAGGCGTGGTGTTCCAGGAATACGCGTTGTTTCCCTGGTTCACCGTCGAGCGCAACATCCAGTACGGTCCGCGCTTGCGCGGCGTGCACGGCGCCGAGCTGAAGGCGATCTCGGACCAGTATTGCGCGCTGGTCGGCCTTGCGGGCGCGGCGCAGCGCTACCCCAATCAGTTGTCGGGCGGAATGCGGCAGCGCGTGGCGATTGCGCGCGCGCTCGCGAACCGACCGCAGATCCTGCTGATGGACGAGCCTTTCGGCGCGCTCGATGCCATGACGCGCCAGACTCTGCAGGACGAGCTGCTGAAGATCTGGGAGCTCGAGCGGCTGACCTTCGTATTCGTCACCCACAGCATCGCCGAAGCGGTATTCCTGGCCGACCGCATCGTCGTGATGACGCCGCATCCAGGCAGGATCAACGAGATCATCATCAATACCGCGGCGCGCCCGCGCAATCGCACCTCGGAAGAACACTTCGCGATGTACCGGCGCATCGATACGCTGTTCCAGCAAACGACGTCGCCGGCGGTCACCGAAGCGCGCGAGGCCGCATCGTGACGAGGCTGCGCAGGCGGCGCCAAAGCGTCGAGTCGTTCGGCCAGGCGTCGCTCCCGCGTGGTCGACGCACGCTGCTCGCGCTGGTCGCGGTGGTCGGCGTGCTGTTGGTCTGGTCGTTGCTGAGCGGGCTGGGACTGGTCAACACGGTGCTCCTGCCCTCGCCGATGGACGTCCTGCGCGCGGCGGTGGGAGCGATCCGCGATGGAAGCCTGCTCAGGAACGCCGCGGCGAGCCTGTGGCGCGTGCTCGAAGGTTTCGCGATCGCGCTGGCCATCGCCGTTCCACTGGGTGTGCTGATGGGCCTGTCGAGCACGCTGCGTGGCCTGGTCGAGCCGCTCATCGAGCTGCTGCGACCGGTTCCCCCGATCGCGTTCATTCCGCTCGCGATCCTGTGGTTCGGGATCGGCGAGTTGTCGAAGGTCATGATCATCGCGTATGGCGCGTTCTTCCCGATCTTCGTCAACACCATGGCCGGCTTTCGCGACGTCGACCGCGTGCATATCCGTGCCGCGCAGAGCCTCGGTGCCCGCCGCTATCACATCTTCCGCGACGTCGTCCTGCCTTCGGCATTTCCGCAGATGGTCACCGGAGCGCGGCTCGGCATGGGGCTGGCGTTCATCGTGCTCGTCGCCGCGGAGCTGGTGGCGTCCAGCGAGGGGCTGGGCTACCTCATCAACGATGCGCGATTCAGCTTCCGCACCGATCAGATCTTCGTCGGCATCATCACCATTGGATTGCTCGGCCTCGCGTTGAACAAGGCGCTGATCGAGGCGGAGCATCGGTTGCTCCGCTGGAAGTTCCTTTGACGCCCGCGCCAGCGCGGCATTCATCTCGACGACGTCGCGTCATCCACAGGAGGAGGACATCATGAAGAGAGCCATTACCGCCTTGTTGCTGGCCGCGGTCGCCATAGGCGCTGCGCCGCTCGCCGCGCAAACGAAGGTCACGATCGGAACCGCCCGCGATCCCAACCTTGGCGCGCAGATCGTGATCGCGCGTGAAAAAGGCTATTTCCGCGACGCGGGCCTGGACGCGGATATCAAGTACTTTCCCTCCGGCGGCGACCTCATGAGCGCCTTCGTGGGCGGCAGCATCGCCTACGGCAGCGCGGGTGCGACGCCGGTGCTCACGGTGCGGTCACGGCCGTTTCCGCTGGAGATCGTCGCGCAGATCTCGGACATCTCGGGTGCGCAGCAGATGCTCGTCAAGAAGTCGGTCAACTCGCTCGATGCGCTGCACGGGAAGAAGATCGGCCTGCTGCGCGGGACCGCGTCGGAGGCACTGTTCAACTCGGTGGTGAAGTCGTACGGATTCGACGCGTCGTCGGTGCAGCTCGTGAACATGGGCCCCGCCGAGATGATCACCGCATTCATTCGCGGCGACGTCGACTCGGTGGTGCTGTGGGAGCCGCACACCAGCAAGGCGCGCAAGCTCGGCGACGGCAAGACGCTCATCAGCGGAACGTATTCGTACCTGGACGGCAAGGCGACGCCGCGTCGCGTCTACGGCGATCACGCGGTGCTGTTCGCGAGCCAGGACACGCTCAAGCAGCAGCCGGCGGTGACGCGCGCACTGATCGGCGCGCTGCAGAAGGCCAACGACTTCATCGAGCAGCATCGCGCCGACGCGGTGGCGATCCTGGCGAAGGAATACACCCTCGAGCCTGCCGAGATGGATGCGATCATCGACGTGAACCGCTATACGCTGCGCCTGGACGATCAGATGGTCCGCGATTTCGACAGCCTCGCGGAGTTCCTCTACTCGATCAAGCGCATTCCCAACCCGGTCCACACCAGGGACGCGATCGACGCCAGTGCGCTCAAGGCGGTCAAGGCGGACCTCGTGACGCTGCAGTGACGCTGGCGGATCCGCGAGCCGGACGAGGATCTCCGCGTGATGGCTGTTGAATCGCGATGAACACGATGAATGCGCGGTCCGATGCGGATGCGATTCGCGAGCGCGTGCTGCGCGCGATCGAAGCGAACCGCACGCCCGGTTACCACTTTCCGGGCTACTTTCTCGGCATCCGCTGGTCGGAAGTCACGCCCGACAGCAGTCGCCTTTGGATGCCCGATGGCGTGCATCTGCGTGACGAGCACGGTGCCGTTGATCGGCTCGCGATCACCGCTTTGGCCGACCTGGCGCTCGGCACCGCCGCGCGAGCAGCGGATCGCACCGAGGAGCGATTGAGCACGGTGCACCTGCAACTGCAGTTCACGGGGGCAGTCGCACGGGGCGATATCTCCGCCAACGGACGACTGCTCGGACACGCCACCGGAACGGCGCTGGAGCAGCGGCTCACCGTAGCGACGCTGTACGCGGGCGGCGAGCCGATCTGTTACGCCAGCGGCGAATTCGTGCGCCTGGCGACGCCGGCCGGCGTGGCGCTGGGGCCGTTGCCCTGGCAGCGCCCGATGTCCGACGTGTCACCGGCTGATGAAGCGACATTGAGCGAAGCCGAGCGGGCGATCGTGGATGCGTGCGATGCGCACTTCGCCAAATCGAGCGACGGGATTCCGTTCTTGCGCCGTTTCTGGCTCGGGCGTGTCGACGAACACGGCGACGGCGGCGAGCTTCGGGTCAGTGCCGGCTTGCGTATCGGCAATCGCGTCGGACACGTCCAGGGCGGCATTTCGGTCGGCATCGCGGCGCAAGCGGCATGCGCGGCGGCACCTCGCGGCATGGGCTTGTCGAACGTGTCGGCCTGGTATGTCAGCCCCGGCCACGGTTCGTTACGGGCACGCGCGCAGGTGATTCATGCCGGCCGCAACACCGCGCTGGTGCGCTCCGTCATCGAAGGCGACGACGGGCGAACCGTTCTCGAAGCGGTGACTCAGCACATCGCGCTCGCGTCATGAGGGGGATTGCTGCATCGTTGCGCGCGCAACGATGCGAGTCGGCGGCGATGCACGAATCGTCGCGGTCAGCCTGCGGCGCCCTGGGTGATGAAGTAATGGTAATGGGACGTGTGCACCCAGGTGGTACGCAGCTCCACGGGCGTGTCGTTGAACGTGTAGCCGAGCCGTTCGATTTGCAGCACGGGTTCGTCACGCTTGACGCCGAGCGCGCGCGCCACCACGGCGCCGGCGCGCACGGCATACAGGTTCTCGTCGACGCGCACGATGTTGACCCCATACTTCGCCTGGTAGAGCGCGTATAGCGATGCCGCACCGTCGGGCACCGTCCTGGCGTCGAGCCCGGGGAACAACCGGGCGGGAACGACGATCTCGGCGTAGGCGAAGCGCGGGAACGACGCGCTCAACCTGATCTTCAACCGATACACGTCGGAGCCGCGCGCCGCCGGCAAGTGCAAGCGTGCAGCGACACCGGCGTCTGCACGTTCGCGCCGAATCGAAAGCAGCTCGCGATGAAACGGTTCCTTCTCGCCTCCGTTGCTCACGACGTTGAAGAAGCGATAGATGCTCCCTCGCGCGTTGTGGTGCGCAACGTAGGTGCCCTTGCCCTGGCTGCGGATGAGCACACGCGATGCCGCGAGCTCGCCGATCGCCGCACGCACCGTCGAGATGCCGACGCCGAAGCGACTGGCGAGCTGCTTTTCGCTGGGAATGAGCTCGCCGGGTCGCCAGTCGTTGCGCGCGAGGCTCTCGACGATCTGCTCCTTGACCTGCTTGTACAACGGCTGTGAGCGCATCGATGAGGATTCCGGAATCGTCGCGACGTTGACCGTCGCCCGGCAGGTCGCGTATAGTCATTCGAATAAGTCGCATAAGTCAAGCAGCGCGCCGGCAGAGGCCCTCGGGAAGCAGCGTCCGGCGCGGCGAAGGTTTCGGAGGCGATCGGATGGAACAAGGCAAGACGCGCGTCGCGACCGACGCGCAGGGCCCGCGCGCGGAGTACGACGACATCGAGGTCGGCCGCTCGCTCGGCGACATCGAATGGGTGGTCACCGACGACATGATCGACGCGCAGTGCGCGATGGACGCCGACTACGCCGTCTGGTACTCGCTCGACTCGCCGTGGGGAGGGCGCATCGCGCCGCCGCAGATCAGCTATCGGCCGCCGCGCTGGCTCCTGTCGCGCACGTACAACGTGCGTGGCCTGTTCTACAAGTGGGAGATCGAGAACGTGCGCCCGATTCGGCCCGGGGTCACGCTGCGGGTGAGCGCGCGAATCGCCGAGAAGTATGTGAAGAACGAGCGCGAATTCGTCGTCTACGAGGCCGAAGCCAGCAACCCGGACGGCGCGGTCGTCTTCCGCACGCGCCGCACGCACGTGCTCGACTTCATCGAGCGGTCGGTGCAACGCGAAGGCGAGGGCATCGATTCGGGCATCAAGCCCGAGCGTATTTGAGCGGCCGGTTTCGCACGGGATCCTGCATGTCCATTCTCACGCAACAGTCGCGCATCGGAGTCGAGCTCCCGGAGATCGCCTGCCAGTTCACGCTTGCGCATTTCAAGCGCGGCGACCAGGCAACGATCCACACCGACATGGAGGCCGCCCGCCGCGAGGGCTTGCCAGCGCCGGTAGCGACCGGCCCGCAAGTGGCGGCGCTGATCTTCCGACAGTTGCGCGCGTGCTTTGGTCGCGGTTGGATCGAGGGCGGTCGTTGCGAGCTCGTCTTTCGACGGCCGGTGTATGTCACCGACTTCTGCGTTGCGCGCGGCATCGTGAAGCGTCGCGAGGATGGTGCCGAAGGCGTGCGCCTGCATTGCGACGTGTGGGTCGAGAACCAGAAAGGGGAGAAGGTCATCGTCGGGGCTGCGAGCGGTCTGGTGCCGGTCGAATGAGCGGGCACGATCAGGCGCTTGGCGATGCGCTGCAGCGGGTGAAGGTCGTCGAATGGGGCAGCGGCGTGGCCGCAGGGTACGCGACGCGCATGCTTGCGGACTTGGGTGCCGACGTGACGCGCATCGTCGCAGCCGACGAAGCCGAGGCCGGGCGCGACGGTGGCGTGGAGGTGGCGGCGTTCCTCGATCACGGCAAGCACCTGCTTGCGATCGACCTCGCTGCGCCTTCGGGCCGCGACCAATTGATCGAACACCTCCGTGGCGCGGACATCCTTGTCGACGATCGCCCGCCTTCCGAGCGTGAACGACTCGCGCTCGACCGCGCGTCGCTTGCGCAACAACATCCGCAGTTGCTGCAGGTCTCGGTGACGCCGTTCGGGCAAACCGGTCCCTATCGCGACTTCCGTGCCGGCGATCTCGAGCTCGCCTACCTGTCGGGACTCGCGTTCCTGACTCCGCGCGACATTCCAGCCGAAGATTCGGAGCGCAAGCCGCCGCTCAAGATGCCCGGATCGCTGGTGTCGATCTACGCGGGCGCCAGCGCGGCGGGTGCAGCCGTCGCGGCGCTGTACGCGCGCGACAACGGCTTCGCAAGTCGCGCAGTCGACGTGTCGATGCTCGAGTCGCTGATCCCGACGCTGCGGCGCGAGATCGCGCTGTTCCAGTACGAGGGGCGGATTGCGTCACGCTTCATGCGCGTGTGGCGCCTCGCGCCCTGGGGCGTGAAACGCTGTCGCGACGGATATGTGTTCCTGCAGGTGGTCGAGCGGCATCATTGGGAAGGGCTGGTCGACATGATGGGCGCGCCCGAGTGGTCACGCGACGAGCGCTATCTGGATCCGGACTTTCGCTTCGAGCATCGCGCCGATATCGAAAGCCGCATGGCGCCGTGGCTCGCGCAGCAGACCAAGGCGGGCTTTGCCTGGGAATCGCAACGGCGCGCGTTGCCGTTCGCTCCGGTGAACGACCTCGACGATGTTGCGCGCATCCCGCAATTGCATTTTCGTCGCTTTTTTCACGCGGTGAACGCATCCGACGGTCGGCCGTGCCTGGTTCCCGGTGCGCCGTATCGTACGCAAAGCGCCGCGGTGGCCGCACCGACAAATCCGCGCACCGGGAAGCCGGCGCACGCCGGTGGACGACTCCCGCTGAGTGGCGTGCGCGTGGTCGACTTCGGTCACGTCTGGGCAGGGCCGTACTGCGCGGCGTTGCTCGCCGACCTGGGTGCCGACGTGATCAAGGTCGAGAGCGCCCATCGCCTCGACGTTCACCGGCGGCAGGGACCGTATGCCGAGCGACGCGCCGGAGTGAATCGCAGTGGCGTGTGGAACGCGCAAAACCGCGGCAAGCGCAGCGTGACGTTCAATCTTTCCACCGAGCGCGGTCGCTCGCTCGCGAAGGCACTGGCTGCACGCGCCGACGTGGTGATCGAGAACTTCGCGCCCGGCGTGATGCAGCGGCTTGGCCTCGACTACGCGTCGCTCGCCGAGGTCAACCCGCGACTTGTCATGGCATCGCTGTCCGCCTTCGGCCAGCAGGGCCCGCAGCGCAATTATGTCGGCTATGGGCCCTCGCTCGATGCATGGGCGGGTCTCGATGCGTTGACTGCGTATTCGGGTGGCGAGCCCAATGCGCTTGGTGGAGTGTTCCCCGACACCGGCTCTGCTTTGCACGCCGCAGCTGCAATTCTCGCAGGGTTGCGGCGACGCGAACGAACGGGAACGGGTACGTACATCGATTTGTCGGAGCTCGAAGTGTCGGTGTTGCTGGTGGGCGATCAGGTGTCACGCGATCTTGCGGGAAGTCGCGTGCAGGCGACTGGAAACGGCGACGGTTTGCACTTTCCCCAAGGCAGCTACCGCTGCGCCGGAGACGATGCGTGGGTGGCGCTCACGGTCGGCGATCGCGCGAGCTGGGAAGGCCTGTGCAGGCTTCTGCGGCGCGAAGACTGGCTCCGCGACGCCGCGCTCGCCACCGCTTCGGGCCGTCGCGAGCGCATCGTGGAGATCGATGCTGCGATCGCCGAGTGGACGCGCTCGCGATCGCCTTCAGACGCGATGCTCGCATTGCAGCGTCACGGCGTGCCCTCCGGCGCCGCGCACCACGCGCAGTCGCTGCTCAGCGATCCGCATCTGAACGCGCGGCATTTTTTCGTTTCGCTCGACCATGCGGAGGTGGGTCATCACCCCGTCTACGGGCCGATCTGGCTCTTCGACGGCACCGATACGACCCTGCGCGCAGCCCCTGTCCTCGGCGCCGACAACGACCCGGTGCTGCGCGAAGTGCTCGGCCTGCCGGCAGCGGAAGTGGAGTCGTTGACCGCCGAGCGCGCGGTGTATTGAAGATGACGACCATGGCGAACGGCTGTGCGCACGACGGACCTGATGCCAGCGGTCGGCGCGTCCGCACGAAGCGGTTTGACACCTGCCAAACGTGCCCCCTATTATCCAACTCATTCGAATGTCTGGGCGCCGCATCGTCTCGCGCGCAACGTGCGGCGCGGGCCAGCCCTCCGGAGCCAGCCGCATGACGATCGCGCTCGTACTGCTCGATCTGCAGAACGGAATCCTGCTTTCGGATCGCATCGCGTGGGAGGACTCGGCCACACCGACTCGCACCCTCGATGCCGCCCGAATGCTGCTCGAAGGCGCACGCGCTGCGCGCGTCCCGGTGATCCACGTCGGCGTCGTGCGTCCGCATGCGCGCGGCGCGTTCGATGCGTTGCGAACCGCGAACGCAGTGAAGTCGGGCAAGCCGCCGCGTGAGGTGCTCGCGATGGCTGCTGGAACCAAGGATGTCGAGTTCGTCTTTCCGCCGCAGGCGGGCGAGGAGACGGTGCACAAGATCGGTGTGTCGGCGTTCCAGGGCACACGCCTCGATACGCTGTTGCGCAACGGCGGCGTCAGCGACGTGGTCGTGGCGGGCGCGTTCACGCACATGGTCGTGGAGAGCACGGTTCGGCAGGGCTTCGATCTCGGCTACCGCATGACGGTCGCCGAGGATGCTTGCTGTGCGCCTGTATCCGCACCGCACAAGAACGCACTGGCCACCGGGATTCCGAACTTCGCGCTCGTCGTGAAGGCGATCGATGCCGTCGAGCAGTTCAAACGAGCCGCGAATGGCGGATAACGCAATCCGCGTCGGCCTGCTTGGCGCGACAGCGCACCTGCGCGCAATCGCGGAGCGACTGTCCGCGCTATTCCCGGTCGAACGGATCGATGTCGACGCATCGTCGACGACGAAACACGCCGGCAGCGCCCTGTCGGCATTGGCGGATCGCAGCGATGTGATCGTCTCCGCCATCGAGGGCGATCGGCTGGCGCGCGAGGTGCTGACGGCGCAGGTCGCGCGCACGTCGTCGTGCGTGATCGTCGATGTCAGCGCCATTGCGCCGCAGACGCTGGTCGGGATTGCGGCGGCGGCACGTTTGAGCGTGTACGGCGCAGCGCTGGGTCGTCGACCAACCGGCGAAACGATCGCGACGGTGTTGTACATCGATCCCAGCGCGATGACCCTTGCGCCGGTAGCAAGCGTTGCTCGCGCGCTTGCCGACGATATCGTATGCGTGCCGGGTATCAAGGCGAAGGCGCTCGGCATCGTCGAAGGACTGCTGGCCGGTGTCAACGGCGCGATCGTCAGCGAGGCCGTGATGTTGGCCGAGACTGCCGGCATCCACCGATCCGACATCGTGCGCCTGATCCACAAAGGCTCGGGGGCGACGGCGATGATGGACATGCAGGAACGGTTGCTCGCCGAACCCTCCGCAGCCGATGCGCTCGACCACGCGAGCTCTCTGCGCGATGGCTTGAGCTCCGCATTGAACGCCGCGCAAGCGCTGGAGCATCCGCTGCTGTTCGCAAGCGTTGCGATCGCAACGCTGCGCATGCCTGTCCATCATCATGTGCGTTGCGGAAGCGAATCGAT
>DATKLH010000505.1:0-14940 GCA_035542515.1 Casimicrobiaceae bacterium | reverse complement strand
GATCGCCAGGTAGTCGCCACGCAGCTTGAGCGTGGGGGTGCCGAGGAGCACACCGAACATGCATGCGACCAGCGCCCCGATCGGCAGGATGATCCAGAACGGCAGGTGCAGATCGAAGTGCGGGCTTGCGAGCAGCGCGTAGGTGTAGGCCCCGACGGCATAGAACGCGATGTAGCCCAGGTCGAGCAGGCCGGCGAAGCCGACCACGATGTTGAGTCCCAGCGACAGCAGCGTGTACAGGATCGCGAGGTTGGTGATGCGCACCCACGCGGTTCCGATCTGGGTCAGTACGATGGGCAGCAGCAGCAACGCGATCGCGATCAATGCCAGCCCGATCTTGCGGCTTGCCTTCACGCGAACGATCGACAGTCCCGTCATGGTCACGCGCGATCGCTCACGCGCTCACCGAGCAACCCCGACGGCCGGAAGATGAGCACTGCGATCAGGACGAAGAAGGCGAAGACGTCCTGGTAGTTGCTGCCGAACAGGGTGAGATTGGGATCGTCCTGGCAGCGCTGCGCGATCGCGGTGGACCATCCCGACAGCTGGCACAGGTTGGTGAGGTCGCCGACATAGCCGGCGCCGAGCGCTTCGATGACACCGAGCAACAGCCCGCCGAGCATCGCGCCCCCGAGGTTGCCGATGCCGCCCAGCACTGCCGCGGAGAACGCCTTGAGGCCGAGCAGGAAGCCCATCTGGTATTGCGCGATGCCGTAGTAGGTTCCGACCATCACGCCCGCGACTGCGGCGAGACCCGCGCCGATCACGAAAGTGAGCGCGATGACCCGATTGATGTCGATACCCATCAGCCCCGCGATCTGCTGGTTCTGCGACGTCGCTCGCATCGCGATGCCGAGCTTGGTGCGGTACACGAGCGCGAGCAGCCCGGCCATCATCGCAACCGACGTGCCGATGATGGCGACCTGCACGTTGGTGATGGTCGCGCCGGATCCTGCGTCGGTGATGTGATAGGGCGTCACCGTGATGATCTGCGGGAACGCGAGCGGGTTGCGGCTCCACACCAGCAGCGCGAGGTGCTGCAGCACGATCGACAGGCCGATCGCGGTGATGAGCGGCGCCAGCCGCGGCGCGCGACGCAGCGGCCGGTATGCGACACGCTCGAGCGCGTAGCCGACCGCCATGCACACCGGGATCGCGCACAACGCCCCGATGATGACGATCAGCAGAGGGGACAGTCCCAGGTGCGCGCGGACCAGCGCGCTGATGACCGACAGCGCCACCATCGCGCCGATCATGACCACTTCGCCGTGCGCGAAGTTGATGAGCTGGATGATGCCGTACACCATCGTGTAGCCCAGTGCGACCACCGCGTAGACGCTGCCTAGCGTCAGGCCGTTCACGAGCTGCTGGATGAAGATATCCACGTGCGGATGCTGAAGGGGCGGAGCTCAGCGACCGGATCGGACTCGCGGAGCCGCGCTGCAAGCTGTGGGCTGGGAACGGGAAGGCATGGCGATGGTGCGACGTCTTCGACCGCGGTGCCCACCCTGGCGGCGGGCGCGGGCGATGAGGACGGTCGCAATTGTGCGTGCGCGGCTCACGGACGACAAGAGTGTGCTGCCGAGGCCGCGGCCGGCGCGTTTGCGCTCCGGCGCGGATGTGCGACAGGCTCCGCTGCAAAAGGAACGGCGCCCGCAGGCGCCGTCCTCGCGGCGGTTGGCCGGGTTGCTTACTTCTTGGGGGCCTCCATCGGCGCGGCAGCAGGGGCTGCCGCCGGCGCAGCGGCAGGGGCCGCGGCCGGCGCGGCCGCAGCCATCGTATCGGCGCCCACCTTAGTGGTCTTGCCGTCCTTCACGATCGCCACCGGCACGACCTTGCCATCCTTCATCTGGAAGATGGTCATCTCGGCGCTCTTGCGGTCGCCCTTCTCGTCGAACTCGATGTGCCCGGTCGCGCCGTCGTAGCTGATCTTCGCCATTTCCGGCAGGTACTTCGCCGGATCGGGCGAATCGGCCTTCTGCATGGCGGCGATGAGGATGTTCGCCCCGTCGTAGAAGAACGGCGCGTACTGCTTGATCTCCCCGAACTTCTTGGTGAAGGCGTCCTTGAACGTCTGCGACGCCATCTCGGTCGGGATGCCGGCCTGCGAGCAGAACATGCCTTCGGACGCCGCACCCGCCAGTTTGCTCATCTCGGCGGTGCAAGCGCCATCGCCGAACGCGAACTTCGCCTTGATGCCGAGCTCGCGCGCCTGCTTCAGCATCGGGCCGCCCGTGGCATCCATGCCGCCGTAGAAGATGGCATCGGGGTTGCGGCCCTTCATCTTGGTCAGGATCGCCTTGAAGTCGGTCGCCTTGTCGTTGGTCTTCTCGCGCGTGATCACCTGCACCCCGGCGGCCTTCAGAGTCTTCTCGACTTCGTTCGCGAGCCCCTCGCCGTAGGCGGTGGCGTCGTCGGCGATCGCCACCTTCTTCACCTTGAGCTCGCTCGCGATGTACGAAGCGATTGCCGGACCCTGCTGGTCGTCGCGACCGACCGTCCGGAAGATGTTCTTGAAGCCCTGCTCGGTGAGCTTGGGATTGGTCGCCGAGCCCGAGATCATCGGAATGCCGGCCTGGTTGTACACCGCCGACGCCGGGATCGAAACGCCGGAATTGAGGTGACCGACCACGCCGGCCACCTTGGCGTCGACGAACTTCTGCGCGATCGTCGGGCCCATCTTCGGATCGGCCTGGTCATCCTCGCTCATCATCTCGAACTTCACCACCTTGCCGCCGAGCTTGATCTTCTTGTCGTTCGCCTCGTCGATCGCGAGGTGCACGCCGTTCTCGTCGTCCTTGCCGAGGTGCGCGATGCCGCCGGTGAGCGGGCCCGCGTGGCCGATCTTGACGGTGATGGTTTCTTCGACCGGCGCCGCCGCCTTGGGCGCTTCGGCCGCCTTCTTGGGTTCTTCCTGCTTGCTGCAACCGTACGTCGCGACCAGGGCCGCGGCGACGAGCGTCACGCCGAGCTTCCGCGTAAAGAGCATGAAAACCTCCGGGGGAAAAGTGAGGATGGGGAACGTAACCGACAATTATTGGCACCCGAGGTTGGGGTGTCAATGAAATGCGGTATCCTCGGCGTCCCCCGACTGCGCAGCCCCTGCTGCGTCTTGTCGGCTCGACGTGCGTTCCGTCGCGTCCGCCTTGTCCCCGGCGGTCCGCGACCCTATGCTTCGCCGCGGCTTGCAACCGCGCGGACGCGCGTGCCGGCGCGCAGCTTACGACGTGCACGCGGCCGCTCAATCCGTTGCGGCCGCTCGCTGCATCGAAGCGGTGCGAGGGGCGGGAAAAAGCGCGAGCTGCCAGAAGCGATCGCGCGCGGGATGCGCGCTCCACCGGGCGCGTCAGGGAGTTGACATGCGAATCGGTTTGACCCGGCGAAAGGCTGTCGCGGGGCTCGTCATCCTGCTGCTGGCGAGCGCCCTGGGCACGGCCGTCGCCTATCGCGCGATCAAGAAGGCGCAGGAGGGATCGGGCCCGCCGGGGCCGGTCGCGCTCCAGTTCGCACCTGGCGACCTGTCGTATGTCGAGCAGCGTCCGCTCGCGCGCTGGCTTCCGGTATCCGGAACGTTGCAGGCGGTGCGCCAGGCGACCATCAAGGCCAAGGTCTCCGGCGACGTGCAGCAGATCCTGGTCCGCGAAGGCGAATCGGTTCGCGCCGGCCAGACCATCGCCCACATCGATACCCTCGACCTGGAAAGCAAGCTGGCCGATCGCATCGGTGCGCTCGAAAGCGCGAAGGCGCAGCTCGCGCTCGCCGAGAAGACTCGGGCGATGAACACGCGCCTGCTGCACGACAAGTTCATCTCGCAGAACGCTTTCGACAGCACCGAGTCGAGCTACGACGTCGCGCGCGGCAACGTGAAATCGATGGAAGCGCAGGTGCAGCTTGCGCGCAACGCGGTCCGCGACGCGGTGGCGACCTCGCCGCTGACCGGCATGGTGGCGAAGCGACATGTGCAACCCGGCGAGAAGGTCGCGATCGAGGCGCCGCTGGTGACCATCGTCGATCTGCGCGATCTCGAGCTGCAGGCGCTGGTTCCTGCCATCGACGTTCCGGAGCTGCGCATCGGCATGCCGGTCGAGCTGTCCGTCGACGGGTTCGGCGACCGGCACTTCACCGGTCGCATCGAGCGCATCAATCCGTCGACCGAAGCCGGCACACGCGCCTTCCTTGTCTACGTGACGCTCGGCAACCCGGATGAATCGCTGCGCAACGGCATGTTCTCGACCGGACGCATCGCGCTCGCCGCAAGCGCTCCGGCTCCGACGCTGCCTGCGACGGCGATCCGGACCGAGGCAGGCCAGAGTTACGTCTGGGCGATCGACCAGGGCAAGCTCGTGCGTCGCATCGTCCTGACCGGACGCAGCGACGAGGCGAGCGGGCGGGTCGAGATCAAGACGCCGCTGCCCGCCACACTCCCGGTGCTCGCCGCGCGCTTCGACAACCTGAAGGATGGAGCGCCCGCGATCGTCAAGGCGCCCACGTCGTCGATGAATGCGACGCGGGGTAAGCCGCCGGGGGCGGGGTAGCGACGCCGCGGGTCGAGAGCGACGGGGTGTCGCGATCGCCCGTGTACAAAGGCGTAGTTGGTAGATGGTAGTTGGTAGTCGGTGTGTCCTATCCGGCAACTCGGAGGATCTCTACCAATGCATCGTTGCGTCGCGCTTCATCGCCCTGATGGCCATGTACCCGGCGTTCGCGCCAACGACGACTAACTACCATCCACTAACTACCAAGTACGCATTACGCACTTACGGCATGACCTCACCGCAATGTGGATAACGCGCGTCTCCATCAACAACCCCGTCTTCGCCACCATGTTCATGGTCGCGATCATGGTGCTCGGCGTGTTCTCGTACGCGCGCCTGCGCGTGGAGCAGATGCCGGACACGAACCTCCCATTCGTGTTGATCCTCACCAACTACCCCGGGGCAGCGCCGGAGGCGGTCGAGGCGGACGTCACCAAGCCGATCGAGTACGCCGTCAACCAGGTCGCCGGTGTCAAGCTCATTCGCAGCAACACGCTCGAGAACCAGAGCCAGGTGTTCGTGGAGTTCCGCCTGTCCACCAACGTGCAGCAGGCGATCCAGGACGTGCGCGACAAGCTGGCCCTGGTGCGGCCCACCTTCCCCAGGGACGTGAAGGACCCGACGGTCGTTCGCGCCGACAACGAGAACCAGCAGCCGGTCATGTCGCTCGCGGTGATGTCGTCGAGCGTGGGTTTGCGCGAGCTGAGCTCGCTCACCGACCAGACCATCGTCAAGGCGCTCGAGAACCTGCCCGGCGTCGCGCGCGTCGACGTCAACGGCCGGCTCACCCGGCAGATCCTCGTGCAGATCAGGCCCGAGGCGCTGACCGGCCTCGGGATCGGCGTCGATCAGGTGATCACGGCGATTCGCGAAGCCAACCAGGACGTGCCCGCCGGCCGCATCACGCGCGGGCCGAGCGATTCGATCGTGCGCGTCGAAGGCAAGATCAAGGATCCGAGCCAGTTCGGCCGGATCATCGTCGCGCAGCAGGGCGGCGGCGCGGTATACCTCACGCAGGTCGCGGAGGTCATCGACGGCGAGAAGGATCGCGATTCGATCTCGCGCATCAACGGCCGCCCGGCGATCACGCTCGACATCCAGAAGGCCCAGGACGGCAACATCATCGAGATCGGCCACGCCGTGCGCAACGCGGTGGACGCGCTCAAGCCGCGGCTGCCATCCGATATCGAGCTGCGCGTGGTGTATTCGGCGGCCGACAACGTTGAGCGCAGCGTCGATCGCGTGAAGAGCACGATCGTCGAAGGCGCGATCCTCACCGTCCTGATCGTGTTCCTGTTCCTGCACAGCTGGCGCAGCACAATCATCACCGGCCTGACGCTACCGCTCGCGGTGGTTGCGACCTTCATCGCGATGTACGCGTTCGGCTTCAGCCTCAACTTCCTCACGCTGATGGCGCTGTCGCTCACCATCGGCCTGCTGATCGATGACGCCATCGTGGTCCGCGAGAACATCGTGCGCCATCTTTCGATGGGCAAGGATCACTACACCGCGGCACGCGAAGGGACCGACGAGATCGGCCTTGCGGTGATGGCGACGACGTTCGCGATCGTCGCGGTGTTCATTCCCATCGCCTTCATGAGCGGGCTGATCGGCCGGTTCTTCTTCCAGTTCGGGCTCACCGTCGCGGTCGCCGTGCTGGTCTCGCTGTTCGTGAGCTTCACGCTCGATCCGATGCTGTCGTCGATCTGGCACGACCCGCCCGGCTCGCGCTTCCGCCGCGTACCGTGGCTCGGCCGCTTCATGGATCGGATCGAGCACGTCATCGACAGCGTGCACGTGCTCTACGGCGAGATCCTCGCGTGGGCGCTCGGGCATCGCGTGAAGGTGCTCGCGATCGCGATCCTCACGCTGCTCGCGAGCATTCCGGTGGTCGGGCTGGTGGGTACCGAATTCATACCGGAAGCCGACCAGAGCTTCATCTCGCTGCGCATGGCCACGCCGGTCGGATCGAGCCTCGACTACACCAACGGCAAGGTGCTCGAGGTCGAGCAGGCGCTCAAGGCCTTCCCCGAGATCGAGCTCGCGATGAGCACGGTGGGTACCGAGGAGGGACGCAACTATGCGCGCGTCAATCTCAAGCTCGTCGAAATCGCGCACCGGCATCGCACGCAAAAGCAGATCGAGAAGGCGATTCGCGACACGTTGAACCCGATCCCCGGCATCACCTTGACGCTCGGCTTCGATCGGCCGGTGTGGGTGAACCTGCTGGGGCCCGATCCCGACACGATGACGCGCCTCATCAACGAGTTCGCGGAAAAAGTCGCGAAGATCCCCGGCATCGCGGATCTGGAAGTGTCGGAGAAGGCGCGCAATCCGGCGCTGTCGATCCGGCTCAACAACGACATCGCGTCGGACCTCGGCATCACCGTGCAACAGGTAGGAGCCACGGTGCGGCCGCTGCTCGCCGGCGACACGGTGACCTATTGGCTAGGTCCCGACGGACAGAACTACGAGGTGAACGTCCAGTTGTCGAAGGATCGCCGGCAACTCGCCTCCGATCTCGGCAATCTCTACCTGACCACCAGCAAGCGGGGGCCGGACGGTCAGATGCGCATGGTGCCGCTGCGGCAGGTCGCGGACATCGTCGAGAGCACGAGCCCGCAGATCATCAAGCGGCAGGACCTGCAGCGCCGTGTCGCGCTTTATGCCAACGCCCAGGGTCGGCCGTCGGGCGACGTCAACGACGATGTCGCCAAGCTGATCAAGGCCACCGCGCTGCCGCCCGGATATCGCTTCGACGTTGGCGGGCAGGCGAAGGACATGCAGGAGTCCTTCCAGGCCGCGGTCGCCGCGCTTGCGCTGGCGGTGGTGTTCATCTATCTCATCCTCGCATCGCAGTTCGCGAGCTTCACTCAACCGATCGCGATCATGGCGTCGCTGCCGTTTTCGCTGATCGGCGTGTTCCTCGCGTTGCTGGTCACCGGGACGACGCTGAACATCTTCTCCATCATCGGCTTCATCATGCTGATGGGGCTCGTGACCAAGAACGCGATCCTGCTCGTCGACTTCGCCAACCGCGCGCGCCGCGCCGGCGCGAGCGTCAAGGACGCGCTCCTCGACGCGGGCCAGGTGCGGCTGCGCCCGATTCTCATGACGACGGCCGCGATGATCGGCGGCATGCTCCCGCTCGCGCTCGGTATAGGAGAGGGTGGCGAGACGCAGGCGCCCATGGGGCGGGCGATCATCGGCGGCGTCATCACTTCGACGCTGCTCACGCTGATCGTGGTGCCGGTGATCTACACCTATCTCGACGCCTGGTCGATGCGTTTCAAGGCGCGGCGCGAAGCGCGACGCGCGACGCTGGCCGCCGCGGCGGTGGCCAAGCCCGCAGCGAAGCCCGCGACCCCGGCTTCGGTCGCGGACGATTGATTTCGCGCGCGATCCTGCCCGCTCAATTCAACCGCCCGCGTCGGGCAGCGGCCGTCGACTCGCCAACGTCTTGCGCGGGGGCGACGGGTCGGCAGGCGGCGGGTTTGCCGAGTTGCCCGGGAAGATTCGACGTCCACCGAAGGTCATCGAGTAGCCCGACACGCCGGCTTCATCGACGCGTGTGAGCTGCGACAGGTCACCCGCAGCCATCATCGCGCCCAATTGCCTACGATACGCATCGATCGTCTGCGCCGTCGCTGGGGAGCTTCCATAGTAGAAGGTGTATTCGTAGACCGTGCCAGCCGCACACCGTCCCTGGTACGCACATTCCCTGAGCAGCTGAGGTGTATCGGGCCCGCACTGGCCACCAGCGTCGCACGCGAGCAAATCGAGCGCCGCATGGAACGCGCCCTGATCGATCGGCACGCCGCCGATCCTGATTCCGGCATTCTGGAGCGTGCTCGACAGGACGCCTTGCAGGTCAGCGATCACGTCCGGATCACCCGACTCGATCAAGCGTAGCGCCTGCTCGAAATCCGTCGCGGTGACCTCGTAGCCGCTGCTGCGAGGATCGTCGTAGCGCTTGCGCTCGATGCGCTCTGCGAGTTGCCACGCCTGTGCGCGAACATCGCCCGCCTCAGCGGCTTCGGCGAGCATGCGACGCATGGTTGCTTCGTCGAACGGCCCAATCGCCAAGCCGTTGCAGGCATCGACCGCCGCTCGGTCGTAGGCGGCAAGGCGCTGCTGCATGTTGGCGGGATCGCGGTCCGCGAGCCAATGCACGAATTGCGCGCGTTTTTCGGCCGCTGCTTGCTCGCGGTACTGCGTCCGCGCGCAGCGCCAGTAGATCTCGGCGCGCGCATAGAGGTTCTCCGCAGTGGGCATCGCGGCCTCGAGCGATCGGTACAGGTTGGCGTAGTCGCGTCCCGATCGCAACTGTGCGATCACCGGCGAGGCGGGTTTCGCCCAGGCGGCAACGCCCGGCGACGACGCAACGACACGGCTGCCCGAACTCGGGCGAACCTGCAGCACGGATGACACTGGCAGCACTGCGGACTTGGCATCGTGTTGCGATCCTGGCTTCGGGCCACCGGTCGGTGCATCGGTCCCATGGCCGAACCAAAGCGCGACGCCGAGCACGGAAGCAACGATCACTGGCAACGCGATCTTGCGCATCGGTTCCACCTGTCTTCCCGACGACGCTCGTCAGGGTAGCGCTAGGTGGTCCATCACGCAAACCGTCTGGAGGGTGTTACTGGTTGACCGTATAATTATACAGTCGTATAGTTTTGGGCATGTCCCGCCCTTCGCGCAACATCGACGTCGCCCTGTTGCGGGCCGGGCGGCAGCTCTACCCCGCCGCCGGCGTGCGGGGCCTCTCCGTGCGCAGCGTTGCCGAGCGCGCCGGCGTCAACCTCGGAATGTTCCACTACCACTTCCGGAGCAAGGACGCGTTCGTTCGTGCTTTGCTCAGCGAGATGTACAACGGGATGTTCGGCGACCTGACGCTCGCGGCCGGCGACGCGCGTCCCGTCGAAGCGCTGCGCAACGCGCTGCTGGTGCTTGCGCGCTTCGCCCGCGACAATCGCCGCGCGCTGCGCCGGATCCTGCTCGACGCGCTCGACGACGAGCCCGTCGCGCGCGAGTTCATTAGCACCAACATGCCGAGGCACGTCGGAGTGATCCTCGGCCTGGTGAAAGCCGGCCAGCGCAGCGGAGGCCTGCGCAAGCTCGCGCCAACGCAGGCGCTCGCTTTCGCGGCCGGCGCCGTGGCCGCTCCGATCCTGCTCGGCACGCTCATCACCGAGCACCGCGACTCGCCCGACGCCGTGCGCCGCGCCTTCGAGCGTTCGGTGCTTGCCGACCCCGCGCTGGCTCAGCGTGTCGACCTGGTCATCGCGGCATTGTGCAAACCGCGGGGCGCGAAGTCATGAAGCTCGCGTTCGCGATCGCCGCGTGTGTGACGTCGCTGCTCGCGGGCTGCGCCGACCGCACGCCTCCCGGCTTTCCCGGCTATGTCGAGGCGGAATTCGTGCGCGTCGCCGCGCCGCTGTCGGGAAGTCTCGCGCGCCTTGCGGTCAAGCGCGGCGATCAGGTCGCAGCCAATGCACCTCTGTTCGCGCTCGAAAGCGAACAGGAGCGCGCCGCTCGAGCCGAAGCGGGGGCGCGCGTGACGCAGGCGCAGGCCACGCTTGCCAACCTCGAAAAGGGACGGCGTCCTCCCGAGATCGCCGCCGTGCAAGCGCAGCTCGCGCAGGCGCAGGCAGGGCTCACCCAATCCGAAGCCGACCTGGTACGCACGCAAAAGCTGGTTGCGGAAAAATTCCTTCCGCCGCAAAAGCTCGACGAGGTGATGGCCGCGCGCAATCGCGACCGTGCGCGTGTCGCCGAACTCGGCGCACAGCTTCAGGTCGCTCGCATGCCGGCACGCGCCGACGAAATCACCGCCGCCCGCGCCGAGCTCAAGGCGGCAAGCGACTCGCTCACGCAGGCGCAATGGCGCCTCGACCAGAAGACGCAGGTGGCACCTGCGGCGGGATTGGTGTTCGACACGCTCTATCGCGAGGGCGAATGGGTCGGCGCCGGCGCGCCGGTCGTGTCCCTGCTGCCGCCGGGCAACGTCAAGGTTCGGTTCTACGTTCCCGAGTCCACGCTTGCAACCCTCAAAGCAGGCGATACGGTCCGCGTCCGCTGCGATGGGTGCGCTTCCGAGGTTGATGCGCGGATCAGCTTCATCGCGCCGAGCGCGGAGTACACACCACCGGTCATTTACAGTCGCGAAAATCGCGCGAAGCTCGTGTTCCTGGTCGAGGCGCGTCCTTCCACGCCGCAGTCGTTCCTGCGTCCGGGGCTGCCGGTCGAAGTGACGTTGCCAGCTCGTGCGCCATGACCGCGGCCATCGACGTCGCCCATCTCACCAAGCGCTACGACGGTCGGGCGGTGGTCGACGATTTCTCGATTCGCGTCGACCGCGGGCAGATCTTCGGCTTCCTGGGGCCCAACGGCAGCGGCAAGACCACCACCATCCGCATGCTGTGCGGCTTGCTCACGCCCGACGAAGGCGATGGCACCTGCCTGGGCTTCGACCTGCGGCGCGAAGCCGACGCGATCAAGCGCGAGGTCGGTTACATGACCCAGCGCTTCAGCCTCTACGAGGATCTGTCGATCGAGGAAAACCTCGATTTCATCGCGCGCGTATACGCCGTACCGTGTCGCAAGCGCACGGTGGTCGACGCGCTCGATCGACTGGGGCTTTCCGCGCGTCGCAAGCAGCTTGCCGGTTCCTTGTCGGGCGGCTGGAAGCAAAGGCTTGCACTGGCAGCTTGTCTGCTGCACGCGCCGCAACTCCTGCTCCTCGACGAACCGACTGCCGGCGTCGATCCCAAGGCACGGCGCGATTTCTGGGAGCACATCCACGACCTCGCTGCGGAAGGCATGACCGTGCTCGTCAGTACGCATTACATGGACGAGGCCGAGCGTTGCCACCAACTCGCCTACCTCGCCTACGGCCGCCTGCTGGTGCAAGGCACCGCGAGCGAGGTCATCGCGCACTCGGGTCTGACAACGTATCTCGTCTCGTCGCACGGCATCGGCAGCGAGCGCACGCTCGCGTTGCTCGGGCGCGACCTGCGCGAGCGATCCGCGGTCGAGACGATCGTCCCGTTCGGAACGACGCTGCATGTGCTCGGACACGATGCCGCAGCGCTCGCCGCAGCGATGCAGCCGCTCGCCACGCGCGGCGACCTTTCGGTACAGCGCATCGCCCCCTCGCTCGAGGACGTGTTCATCAGCCTGATGGGCCAGGCGCGCGACAACATGGCGTGACGCCGCGGCATGCGCTCTCCCTTCTCGCTCGCCCGCTTCAATGCCATCGCGCTGAAGGAATTCGTGCAGATGCGGCGCGATCGTCTGACCTTCGCCATGATCGTCGGCATTCCGATCCTGCAGCTCGTCCTGTTCGGCTACGCGATCAACACCGATCCCAAGGCGCTGCCTACCGCCGTGGTCGACTACGATCGCAGCGACATGACGCGCAGCATCGTGCATGGCCTGGCCAACACGGGCTATTTCGCGATCGTGCGCACCCCCGGCAGCGAGCAGGAAGCCGATCGCCTGCTCGAGCGAGGCGACGTGCAGTTCGCGCTGGTGTTTCCGCCCGACTTCACACGCAAGCTTCTGCGCGGTGAATCACCCGAGGTACTCATGGCCGCCGATGCGACCGACCCGGCCGCCACCGGCAATGCACTCGCGGCCCTCACCCAGCTCGGTTCGCGCGCGCTCGCGCACGACCTGACCGGCTCGCTGGCGAAGCTCGCGCAGCAGCCGGCGCCGTTCGGCGTCAACGTCCAGCGGCGCTACAACGCCGAGGGGATCACCCAGTACAACATCGTCCCCGGCCTGCTCGGCGTGATCCTGCAGATGACCATGGTGATGATGACGGCGTTCGCCGTGACGCGCGAGCGCGAACGCGGGACCTTCGAGAACCTGCTCGCCACGCCGGCCACGCCGCTCGAGGTCATGACCGGCAAGATCGTGCCCTACATCGTGGTCGGATTCCTGCAATCCTTCATCATCATAGCCGCCGCGCGAGCGCTCTTCGACGTACCGATGCTCGGGAACCTGCTGCTGCTCGTGGCTGCGATGACGCTGTACATCGCTTCGCTGCTCGCCCTCGGCTTCACCATCTCCACGCTTGCCCGCAACCAGCTGCAGGCGATGCAGATGACCTTCTTCTTCTTCCTGCCCTCGCTGTTGCTGTCCGGCTTCATGTTCCCGTTCCGTGGCATGCCGCGGTGGGCGCAGGGCGTGGGCGAGATCTTTCCCCTGACCCACTTCCTGCGCGTGGTGCGCGGCGTCCTGCTGAAAGGGAACGGTCCCTCGGAGATCGCCCCGCACCTTTGGCCCATCGGCGCGTTCCTGGTCACGATGGCGGTCATCGCACTGCTGCGCTATCGCCGCACGCTCGACTGAATCCGTGCGAGGCTCCGAATGCATCCAACGACGGTCGGTTTGATACAATCAACAGTTCACGTTTCATTGCAGCGGGTCCTGCGTTTTTCCCCCCACATGAGCAGCTTCAGCATCGAGCAGGCGCGCTTCAACATGGTGGAGCAGCAGATCCGCACCTGGGAGGTGCTGGATCAGGACGTGCTCGACCTGCTGTTCAAGGTCAAGCGCGAGGAATTCGTTCCCGCGGGATGCGAATCGCTCGCGTTTGCCGACCTCGAGATCCCGCTCGGCCATGGCGAGCACATGTGGACCCCGAAGATGGAGGCCCGCGTGCTGCAGGAGTTGTCGCTCAGGCCTTCGGAACGCGTGCTCGAGGTGGGAACCGGGAGCGGCTATCTCACCGCGCTGCTGGCGAGTCGCGCCGATACCGTGCTGAGCGTCGAGATCGTCCCGGAGTTCGCGCGTTCGGCGCGCACCAAGCTCGCGCGCGCTGGCATTCGCAACGTCGACATCGTCGAGGGAGACGGGGCGCGCGGTTTCGAAACGGCTGCTTACGACGCCATCGTGCTCACGGGTTCGACTCCGCTGATCGCCGAGAGCCTGTTCGCGCAGCTCAAGCCGGGCGGTCGCATCTTCGCCGTCGTGGGCGACCCGCCGATCATGACGGCGCGCCTGGTGCAGTGGACCGCCCCCGGTTCGCGTGTCACGCGCGGCTTGTTCGAGACGCTCATCGCGCCGCTGCGCAATGCACCGGCGCCCAGGAGGTTCGAGTTTTGATTGCACAACTCGGCGCAGCGGAGGTCGCGGCATGGCTCAAGGACGACGCGCGCGAAAAACCGCTGCTCATCGATGTGCGCGAGCCGTGGGAGTACGCCATCTGTCACATCGAAGGGGCACAGCTGATTCCGCTGCAGAGCATTCCCAACAATCTCGCGCAACTGCCGAAGGACCGCGACCTGGTGCTGATCTGTCATCGCGGCAACCGCAGCAACGTGGCCGCGCAATGGCTGGCGCGCAACGGTTACGAGCGGCTGCACAACCTGCGCGGTGGTGTGGCGGCGTGGGCAAGCGAAGTCGATCCGACGATGGCACGTTACTGAGCCCGGCGCGCATCCGCGTAGCTCCCCACCGATGAAGCGACCCTTATCCCCGCCGGGCCGTATCGCCGCGGTCGTGCTTGCCCTGCTGCTCGCAATGCCGCTCGCGCGCGCCGAGGACCTGATGCAGATCTTCCGCGACGCCGAGCGCAACGATCCTACGCTCGCGGCAGCGCGCGCGCAGTGGGAGGCGACGCAGGAGAAGGTGCCGCAGGCGCGTTCGACGCTGCTGCCCAACGTCAGTGCCGCGGTGAGCGCCAACGCGAATCAGTACAACGCGAAGTTCTTCTCCGATCCCAGCGTGAGCGTCAATCGCGGGTTCGGGTTCGGATCGGGCACCATTTCGGCGACGCAGCCGCTGTACCGCTATGGCAACCAGGTAGCCTACGAGCAGGCGAAGCAGCAGGTCGAGCAATCCGACTTCAACCTCGCCTCGGCGCGTCAGGACCTCGTGCTGCGCGTCGCGGAGGCCTATTTCGACGTGCTGCTCGCGCAGTTCAACGTCGAGCTCGCCGAGAGCCAGCTCGCCGCCGTCAACGAACAGCTCGCCCAGGCCAAGCGCAACTTCGAGGTCGGTGTAGCGACGATCACCGATACCAACGACGCGCAGGCCAAGCACGACCAGATCGTGGCGCAGCAGATCGCCGCGCAGAACGATCTCGACAACAAGCGAACGGCCTTGCGCGTCATCATCGGACGCCAGCCCGGCGATCTAAGGCGACTGGGCCGTGGTTTCGACCCTCCGTCGCCTTCGCCCAACGATCAGGACTACTGGATCGGCCGGGCGCTCGCCGAGAATCTGCAGGTTCGCGTCGCACAGTACAGCTTCGACATCGCGACGCTCGAAGTGGACCGTCAGCGCGCCGGGCACCTGCCGACGCTCGACCTGGTCGGCAGCTTCAATGCGCAAGGCGCGAATGCTTCGCCGACCTCTCCGGTGCAGCAGAGCTCGACGCAGGCGCTGATCG
>DATKLH010000504.1:0-2077 GCA_035542515.1 Casimicrobiaceae bacterium | reverse complement strand
AGATCGACACCCAGCTCGGATTGGTACTCCTCGAACAACCGGCGGGCGAGCGCGATATCTTCAGGCGATTGCGCCGCGCGGATCAGGTGCTCGGGCATGCGCCGACCTTGAGGTCGCTGCCGGGGTATTGCGACAGGAGATCCTTGATGCGCGCCATCGCGGCCTGTTGCGGATCGCGGACCACCAGCAGCGTCTGTCCGAGCGGTTGCTGGCGTGGCTCTGCTTTCGCGCTTTGCACACCGAGCTTCGCGAGTTGGTCCACGCGCGCGGCAGCGGCCTCGGCGTTGCGGAACACACCGAACGAAACGACGAACTGGCCGCCACCACGATCGGCCACGTTCGCGTCGCCGACACCCTGCGCCTTGAGCTCCGTTGCGCGGCGCTCCGCGGCCGCGCGATTGCTGAACGGACCGATGATCACCCATGATCCGTCGACGTCGACCTTGCGTTGCGTGAGGAGCTTGCCCAGTTGCAGGGGATCGAGATCCGCAGTGGCACGCGCCAGGTCCGTGTTGCTGAACGGTCCCCATTCGGCACACACATCCGACAACGCGGCAACTTTCGCCGGTCCGAGCGCCGCAACCTGTTGCGGTGTCAGGATCTTGATCTTGTCCGGCTGAACCTGTTCCTTGAGATGGAACGGCTCGCCACCGCTGCCGCGGTCGAGCCAGGTGTACAGGCCCAGCGTGATGTTGGCGAGCAGCAAGAGGAAGACGACGGTTCGCATGGCGGGGTCGGGGTCGGGCGAACGGCTTCCATCAGTACACCATGCGGGCAGGCTTCCGATCCACAGCGTCCGTCGGATCGCCCGGCCCGCGCCGCGGCAAACTACGCTTCACTTCAACGCATGATGCAGCCCGGTGCTGCGGAAACGGTCCGGCGTGGAGTACGACGCAAGACAAGTCGCGCTTCGCATGCCAATGCCGCGCAATGCATGACGCGAGGCGGCTTGCCCTCTCAGCCCTGCTCGGCGAGCAGCAGGACGCCTTCGAGCACGAGATTATCCACGACCTCGAGCGGACCGGCGAGGTGCGGCGCGAGCTCGTGCGCGGCGCCGCCGGCGAGATAGCACTTCACACTCGTGTCGTCGCGATGCAGGCGCAGACGCATGAGCTCCACCGCTCCACACGCGGCGTTCAAAACGCCGGTATACAGCGCATCGGCGGTCGAAGTCGGGAAGTCCCGGAAGTCGCCGGGCGGCACCTTGAGCGATGCAGTGTGATCGGCGAGCGCCTGCAGCATCAGTCGGAGGCCGGGAAGGATGATGCCGCCGAGAAACACGCCGTCGGCGTCGAGCGCATCGACGGTAACCGCGGTCCCGGCGTTCACCACGACACACGGCGGCGGATATTGCTCGCCCGACAGCACGCGACGACGCGCTGCGATCATCGCGGCCCAGCGATCGGGTCCCAGTTGCGATGGCTTCGCGTAGCGATTCACGACACCGCCGGCTTGTGCGCTGGCGAAGAGCCATTCGACCGGAACGCGCCAGCGCGAGAGCTGACCCTCCACGCGCACGCGCGCAGCTTCGCCGGCGACGTTCACGCCCACCGCGCGCACCGGGCGCGGGAGGTTCTGCCAGTCGCGCAGCGCGAGGGTTCCGATGTCCTGGTTGAGAACAACGCCTTGCGCCATCCAGCCGCGCGGACCGTGCAAGCCCCACTTCATGCGGCTGTTGCCGATGTCGATGACCAGTATTTGCATCAACCGCGGGAGAACAGTCGCCTACCAGGCGGATCCCGCCGCAGTTGCTGCACGCGGCGACGCGAAGTTGTCTTGTTCGAGCGATTCCAAACCGACCTCTTGCCGAGATGCTCAGCCGATATCGACATGCTAGCAACTACGCCACGCGTGCGAAATCTCTCGATACCAACCGGCAGCAATAAGGGTCGGCACGCTGGTCCGGATTGAAGGTCGAGATGCGCACGACCCGCCTTGCATCGTGTCTGCGACCAGACGCACGCGAAGGCGCAGCACAAAAGATTCGCCCCCAACGCGAAACGTTTGGGGGCGAGATCGCTCTGGTAGAGCTTCTTTTTACGCGCGCCGCAGCGAAATCTCGCCCGCAAGGAAGCGA
>DATKLH010000503.1:0-18346 GCA_035542515.1 Casimicrobiaceae bacterium | reverse complement strand
TATCCCCTAAGCCCCCAGCAGCTCACCCACCGCTCGATGCGCCTCCGTGATCGCAGCGTGCGCGTACGGATCCCAGGCGGCATCGGAATTGGCGATCGCAACGTGCCCCGCTCTGGCCCGCGCGACTTCGTTGGGTTCCGGCCCATTGCCGGGCGCCGGATCGTAAAGCGTGTTCTCGCTGTACGAATAGCCGTGCCCCCAGCGGTTCACGGTGATCGCCGCGATGTCGCGATCGGCATCGAATCCCCCCGCTCCCAGCATGCGAGTGAGCTCGTCGCGCGCGTTGGCTTCGAATGCATCGAACGGCATCGCGTAGAGCTGTGCGCGCGCCACGCGAAGGCGAGTGCGGATGTCCATCGTCGGATCGCGCGCGGCCGGCACGTGCACCAGATGCAGCACGATCGGCTCGTCGGGCCGGCGCGAGCAACGATAGTCGCCGAGGCTCACCGGGTAATCGAGCTTCAGACGCGAGTAAAAACCCATCGGATTGCTGATTTCGTGCACGCCGCGTTTCACCCACGGTTGCCAGCCCCGCACGGCGAGCTTCACGTACACCAGCGGTGCCTTGACGTTGAGCGCGAGTGCCTGTGCCTGCTCGGCTCGCAGCTCCTTCATCATGTAGGGAATCATCATGTTGTAGCCGGCGAGGATGCAATGCCCTGCCCGCACACGATGCAGCGCATTGCCACGCACGTAGCCGATGTCGACACCACGCGCACGGTTGCGCACGTCCACGACCGTGCTCGCAAGCCGCAGCCTTGTGAGCACATCGCTGCGATCGAGCTTCGCGTAGTCGAAGCGCGCGGTGACGATGTCGTCCATCGTGCGACCCGGTGCGATGCCCGGGATCAAGCGGCGCACGAGCAGGCGCGCAAGCGACGCGTTGCCGTCGGGGAAATGATGGATGTACGGCTCGTCCATTTCCTTGGCGGCATCCTCGTCGCGCTCGAGGCCGAGGCCCGCGAAGCCGGGATAGCCGGTGTCGAACGCATCGCGCGCGGGGATCGCATCGATCCCGACGGCGAAGAAGTCGAGCGAGCGTCCCTGGAGCGTGTCGGCTGCGCGCTCGGAGATCCGCCAGTAATGCGTGAGGAAGTCGCGATAGCTGGTGCTCTCGACGACCTTCTCCTTCTCGTCGCGCGAGAGTCCGGGCAGGACGTCGCGTTGCGACGTGTACAGCTCCACGAGCTTCGCACGATCGCTTTGCGGCAGCGGAAAATCGGCGATGAACGCCTCGACCGTGCGAGCGTTCATGCGCTCGGGCGGAATATCGTCGGCGACCATGCGCATCGGGTCGCCGCTCACCAGTCGATCCTCGCCGAAGGTCTCGCGCTTGAAGAACACGCCGCGCGACAGGCCGAGCGACGGATAGAGGTTGCGGTCGAATGCGGTCTCGAAGCGCGCGATGTCGACGCGCAGGGTCTTCAGCAACTGCTTGGGCACTTCGCCCCACAGCGTGTTGGGCGACTGCAGCGACTCGCTGCCGCCGTAGCTCAAGAGCGTGCGACCGTCGACGCGAAACTCGTTGCGCAGCGCGTGTCCGCCGAAATCGGGATGGTTGTCGAGGATGAGGATGCGCGCGCGCGGCCGGCGCTGGCGCCAGAACCACGCGGCGGACAGTCCGCTCAGGCCGGCGCCGACGATCACCAGATCGTAGAGTTCCTCGACGGGGACCGACGTAGCGTCGAATCGCGTGCCGTCGCGCAGTGCATGCGCGGTTTCGAACGAGCCGGGCTGGCTTCCGCGCGAACCGGTGAGCGCCGGCGGATAGGCCGCAGCGCTGCTCGAACGCGCGAACAGCGTTGCCGGGGACGCGCCGGCAACGATCGCTACGGAAACGCCATTGAGGAAATCGCGGCGGGTGACGCGCGGCATGCGGTGGCGGACAAAAGTTTCGCGAGCCGGTGAATGTTCTCGCTCTCATGCACACCGGGGTCTTCCGGCTCGCAGCGGAACGCGGCCATCAAGACATCGCAACGCCCTGCTCGACCCGTTGCCCGTGCTCGCGCGTGGCGTGAAACCCGACCTTCGGCCAGCGTTCCATCGTGACCTGGAGGTTGTACTTGTTGGTGGCCAGGAACACCGGGTTGTCGTCGACGTCGGTGGCGAGCGACGATGATTGCAGGCGCTCGAAATCGCGCCGCGTCGCCTCGTCGGGGAAGGTGAGCCAGCGCGCGGTATGGATGCCGGCGGCGTCGTAGATCGCATCGACCTTGTACTCGCGCGCCAGCCGGTCGGCCACCACCTCGAACTGCAACTGCCCCACCGCGCCGAGCAGCAGCGTGTTGTCGCCGGCTCTTTCGAAGACCTGGATCGCGCCTTCCTCGCCAAGCTCCTTGAGGCCCTTCGCGAGCTGCTTGGCCTTGAACGGATCGCGTGGCCGCGCGACGTTGAAAAGCTCCGGTGCGAAATACGGAATGCCCTTGAACCCCAGCGCTTCGCCTTCGGTCAGCGTGTCGCCGATCTGCAGCTGGCCGTGGTTGTGGATGCCGATGATGTCGCCGGCGACCGCGCCTTCGCTGGCGACCCGTTCATTGGCCATGAAGGTCAGCGCATTGGCGAGCTTCATGTCGCGGCCGTCGCGCACGTGGCGCACCTTCATGCCCGGCACGTAACGACCCGCACACACGCGAAAGAACGCGATGCGATCGCGATGCTTGGGATCCATGTTCGCCTGGATCTTGAACACGAAGCCCGAGAACGCTTTCTCCAGCGGATCGACCATGCGCGTGCCGCCGTCGCGCGGCTGCGGCGGCGGCGCCCATTGCGTGAGCGCCTGCAGGATCTCCTGAACGCCGAAGTTGTTGATCGCCGAGCCGAAGAACACCGGCGTCTGGCGGCCCGCGAGAAACGCGTCGAGGTCGAACGGCGCGCTCGCGCCGCGGATGAGGTCGACGTCGTGATGCAGCGAAGGCATCTCGTCGACGAAGAGCTGCTCGAGCCGCGGATTGTCCAGTCCCTCGATGATCTCGGTATCCTCGCTGCGCCGCTCCTCGCCAGGCGTGAAGCGCAATACGCGATCGTCGAGCAGGTGATACACGCCGCGGAAGCGCTTGCCCATGCCGATGGGCCAGGTGACCGGCGCGCACTCGATCTTCAGCACCGACTCGACCTCCTCGAGCAGCGCCAGGGGTTCGCGCACCTCCCGGTCGAGCTTGTTGATGAACGTGATGATCGGCGTGTCGCGCAGGCGGCACACCTCGAGCAGCTTGATCGTCTGCTCTTCCACGCCCTTCGCGGCATCGATCACCATCACCGCCGCGTCGACGGCAGTGAGCACGCGATAGGTGTCCTCGGAGAAGTCCTGGTGGCCGGGCGTGTCGAGCAGGTTGATCGTGTGCGCGGCGTAGGGGAACTGCATGACCGAGCTGGTGACCGAGATGCCGCGTTGCTTTTCGACCTCCATCCAGTCGGAGGTCGCATGGCGGGCACTCTTGCGCGACTTCACCGTGCCGGCGAGCTGGATCGCGCCACCGAAGAGCAGCAGCTTCTCGGTCAGCGTCGTCTTCCCCGCGTCGGGGTGGGAGATGATGGCGAAGGTGCGCCGCAGCGCAACCTCGCTGGCGAGGGTATTGGTCATCGACGTTGCAAAACAAAACCGCCGGCCTTGTGCCCAAGGCTGGCGGAAGTGGCTAATTATACCCTGCCGGGGCTTTCCGCCGTCGCGTTGCGGATCTTCCGCTCATCCGGCAAGGAGGCGGTAGCGGCGGCCCGCGCCGGGGCACTGATCGCGCGCGATTCGATATAGATGCGCTTGATATTGGGGTAGCGGACGCGAATATCACGCTCGATGCGCTCCACCGCCGCCGCGATGTCCGCGGCCGCCACGTCGCGATCGAATTCCACGTCGAGCGCGAGCAGGATCTCCTCGGGACTGAGGTACATCGTCGCCGGCTGGCCGACCAGGTGTACGCGCGGATCCTGCGCGACGATCCGGCGAATGGCCTGTACGCTTTCGGCGCTCATTCCTTCGCCAATCAGCAGGCCGCCGGCTTCGCGAATGAGCAGCACGGCGACCGCACACAACAGCACGCCGACCATGATCGACGCCGCGGCGTCGTAGGCGGGCTCGTCGAGCAGCGTCGCCAGCGACAACCCGATGGCGGCGATCGCCACGCCGGCCAGTGCGGCGCCGTCTTCCGCGACGACCGTGTAGGTGCTGGGATCCTTGCTCCTGCGCAGCGCCTGCCAGAATGGACGCTCGCCCTTTTGCTTCAGGAACTGGCGCAGGGCGATCGCGAAGCTTGCGCCTTCGAACACGGCCGCGAAAGCGAGCACCGCGTAGCTCCAGCCGACGCTTGCGAGCCGATGAGGATGCATCAGGTGCAGCGCGCCCTCGACGATGGAAACCACGCCGCCGACTCCGAAGATCACCATCGCCACCACCAGGCTCCAGAAGTAGAGCGCCTTGCCGTAGCCGAACGGATGCTCCGAGTCGGGCTTGCGCTCGCTGCGCCTCATGCCGACCAGCATCAGGAATCCGTTGCCGGTGTCGATGGTCGAGTGGATCGCTTCGGCGAGCATGGCCGAGCTGCCGCTCAGGGAGGCAGCGATGTACTTGGTCACCGCAATGGCGAGGTTCGCGGCGATGGCGCCGTAGACGGGGACTCTGGATGCGGGCATCGCCGCCCTCGAGCGTGAAAGCTGTCAGACGGCGCGGGCAGCATCACGGTTCCTTCGCGACCGCCACTCACACGCGATGTCGGATGCGCGCCGGTACACTACTTGCTGCGGCGCCTACGGCCATGTCAGCCTCCACGCAGCACCTCATCGCCCATCTCGACATGGATGCGTTCTATGCATCGGTCGAGTTGCTGCGCTATCCGGACCTGCGCGGCAAGGCGGTGGTGATCGGCGGAGGGAGCCGGCATGCGCCGCGCGAAGCGATCGACCCCGCGAGCGGCACGGTCACGCGCACGTACACGCGGTTGCGCGGCTACGTGGGACGTGGCGTCATCACCACGGCGACCTACGAAGCGCGTGCACTGGGCCTGCACTCGGCGATGGGCCTCATGAAGGCCGCCGCGCTCGCGCCTGACGCCATCCTGCTGCCCACCGATTTCGAACAATACCGACGGTATTCGCGGATGTTCAAGGCCGCGGTGCGCACGATCGCCACCGAGATCGAGGATCGCGGCATCGACGAGATCTACATCGATCTCACCGGCATTGCCCCGCCGCAGGACCATGCGTCGCTGCGTGAACCCGACCCGGACGCGTGGCAACAGGCGCGCAGGGTCGCCCAGGCGATCAAGCAGTCGGTGCACGTCGCCACCGGACTCACCTGCTCGATCGCGGTGGCGCCCAACAAGCTTCTCGCCAAGATCGCTTCCGATCTCGACAAGCCGAACGGATTGACGCTGCTGCGCCACGAGGACGTCGAGCGACGCATCTGGCCGCTGCCGGCGCGTCGCATCAACGGCGTGGGACCCAAGTCGGCCGCGCGGCTGGAGGGGCTCGGCATTCGCACCATCGGCGAGCTGGCCGCAGCGGAGCGCGACTGGCTGATCGAGCACTTCGGCGCGGCGCACGGTGCATGGATGCACGACGCGGCCCACGGTCGCGACGACCGGCCGGTGGTCACCGATAGCGAACCGAAGTCGATCAGCCGCGAGCTCACCTTCGAGCGCGACCTGCACCCGCAGCGCGATCGCGAGGCGCTGACGCGCATCTTCGAGGAGTTGTGCGACGGTGTGGCGGGCGACCTCGCGCGCAAGCGCTACGTGGGCCGCACCGTCGGCATCAAGCTGCGCTACGACAACTTCAAGACGGTCACGCGCGATCTCACCATCGAGCGCGCCACCCAGGATGGCGTCCGGATTCGCGCTGCCGCACGCGAATGCCTGAAGCGCGTCGCGCTGGATCGGCGGATCCGCCTGCTTGGCGTACGGATGGGGTCCCTCACCTCGATCGACGAAGCCGTCGAGCCGCCGGCAGCGCAGGAAACGGCAACGCCGTCGCTGTTCGATCAGAGCGAAACGACACCGCGCTAAAACGGCGAGGCGGCGGGGCGTCGCCCTACTCCTTCGCCGCGCCCCGGCTCGCCTCGTAGCTCGAGGGGGTCACGCGGGCGTGGGCGAGGTAGCCACGCACGTTGAGCACATCCTGGCGACCCAGCGTATTGCCATGGTGGGGCCGGTGCAGGATGCCCTCGTAATGATTGAGCTTCACGCGGATGCGCGCACCCGACAGCGGCTCGATTTCGGCGCCCAGGTGATTGAGCAGCGACTCGACTTCCCGCCAATGGATGTTGGCGCTGACCGGGTCGTGGAAGATGGTCCTGATGAGATTCTCGTGTTTGTGGCTCACGTGGGCACCCGGTCGGATGGCTGTCAGGAGTTCACGCGCTGCTCGCCTGGCCCGGCCGCAGGATGCCGTCGCACGCGGTGCGCGAGGCGTCGTGGGCGGGCAGCTTGCCGCACAGGGCGCCGAGCGCCGTGCGGACGCGCTGCAACTGCGCGGCATGGCGATTGGACTTGTTCCATTCCAGCAATTTGCGCCCCATGCGATCGAGTCCGCGTCGATTGCGTTCGTAGAACGTGTCGGGCGTCGGATCGAGCTCACCGATCACCTGGATGGCCGCGCCGGCAATGCGATCGGCGTCCCCGGGTGCCAGCTTGATCAGCGCGTTGACGTAGTGCGTGCCCCACTGCAGCCGCGTCGCCGGCCCTTCCGCGGCGGCATATGCGCGCTGGGCCCAGTCGAGCGATGCCGCCTTGTCGCCGCGCGTCTCCGCGTTCGCGGCGAGTCCAAGCATGAAATAGTACGGCGCATGCGAGCGCGCAAGCTCGGCGCGCAGCATGGCATCGGATTCGTCGAGCAATCCGGCTTCGGCCAGCACGTCGGCGGCTGCGCTGATCACGGCCTGCCGCTCGTAGGGTCCGCGTGCTTCGCGATCGGCCTTGGCAGCGTAGTCGCGCACGCGCTGCTGCAGCGTCGGTGCCAGTGCGCCCTTGGGCGTGTCGATCCGCGCGAGATCGAGTTGCGCCGACAACGCTGCGAGGCGATCAGCGATGGAGAGCGTCGTATCCTCCACCAGCGCACCGAGCGCCGCATTGAGCGCGGCGACCATGCGATCGCGCGCGGCCGCATCCACCGTAACGTACTTCGCGAGCGCCGCTGCGTGATACACGACGAGGTCGAAGTTGTCGCGCACGCTCGCGGGGTCGCCTGCGACGTGCATGAGCCATTCGCGTGCCGCCGCGTCGTTGTGCGGTTTCGCGTCCTTCGCGCTTGCCGCGGTTGCGAGCGCGAGCAGGCGCAGGCGCTCCGCGGTCTTCGCATACTGCGCCGGACACGCCTTCGCTACGCGCTGCAGCGTCGGCGCGAGCCGGTTCTTCGCGACCAACTGTTGCTCGTCGGTCTCCCACGAGTAGTAGGCGAGCATGCGCCAGTCTTCCTCGCCCATCGGACCCGAGCCCGCGCCGCGAACCTCGAGCGCACGATCCAGCGTCTCGCGCACCGGTCGCGCGCCGTTCATGCCAAGCGCGAGGACGTCGAGATAGCGCGTGGCGTCCACTTCGCCGGGCAGGCGCGTGATCTCGGTGGCATCGGGCCGAAACAGGATCATCGTCGGGTATGCACTCACCTTGAAGCGCGCACCGAGCTTCTGGGCGCTCGGCCCGTCGCCATCGACGTACACCGGAACGAAATAACGGGAACGCTCGATGAAGTCCTGCCGGTTGAACAGGGTCGCCTTGACCTGATTGCAGGGCGGACACCACACCGCGCCCCAATAGAGGAACACCGGCTTGCGTTCGGCCCTGGCCTTCGCGAAGGCGGCATCGACATCGCCCGTTTCCCAGGCGACGCCGGCCTCGGCATGCGCGGCGGCGGTATCGGCGATGTGTGCCGCGACAGGCTCCGCCGCGGTTGGCGCCGCGCGATGGGGGACCGCCGTCCGGGGATCCGGGGCCGGTGAGCACGCCACCGCGGCGCTGGCGAGCAGCGCGATGGCCAGTGGACGAAGCGAAAGCATGAAAGTGGAAAGCGGCGGCACGATCGACGCCCATCTTACTCTGGGGCGAGTGTCCAGGCATCCGGCATGTCCCGCGGCGCCGGGCCGCCGCGTCGATCCAGTACACTGCGGGGACTCGAAGCGCAATCCACGCGCATCTTTCCGTAGCGATGACCGACACGAGAACCGCCCCATGCCGCCACGCTGCGCTGCGTAAGCATGCAACCGGCTTCGGCTGAGGGAAGCGCGCACGCGCACCTGGAAGCTCTACGCAACACGGCCCAGCTGCTCGGCTCGTCGCTGAACCTCGAAAGTCTCCTGACCCACGTTCTGCAGGCTTGCGTACCCGCCATCGGCGATTGCGGGGTGCTCGACTTGCGCATCGGTGACGTGGTGCGCCGCGTTTCGTTCGCGCCGGGGCGACCCGAAGTGGAATCGGCACTCGCGCAGATCGGCTGGACTGCGCGTCCCCACGAGCCATTCCCGTTGTGCGCCCTGTCGAGCGGCCGCGCCGCTTTGCACCCGCGCATCGACGAAGCGTGGCATGCCCGCTTCGGTCGCGACGACCCTTACGTCGCCCTGCTGCAGCGTTTGCAGGTCCGGTCGCTGTTGACCGTTCCGCTGCGCTTCCGCGACGAAGTGACCGCCGCGATCACGTTGTTCGTCACCGCCTCGACGCGCGTGCATGACGCCGCGGACCTCGCGCTTGCGAGCGATATCGCACTGCTCGCCGCGCCGCCCATCGTCAGTGCGTTGCTACTCGAGCGGCATCGGCGTTCGGAGCGTGCACTGCGCAACGAGGCCGAACGCCTGAAGCTCGCGATCGACGCCGCGCAGCTCGGTATCTGGGAATGGGACATTCCGCGCAACCAGGTGACCTGGTCGGACCACGTGTACGCGTTGCACGGCCTGCAGTTGGGCGACTTCCCGGGAACGTTGCAGGCGTTCGAGACCTTGGTGCATCCCGACGATCGCGAGCAGGTCGCGCGGGATGTCGCTGGCGCCCTGCAGGCCGGATCGGTGTACGCCACGGAATTCCGGACCGTGCGACCCGACGGCAGCGTTCGCTGGCTCGCGACACGCGCGCGCGTCACGCGCGACGCCGCCGGCGCGCCCACGCGGCTGATCGGTGCCACGTCGGACGTGACCGAGCGTGTCGAGCTGCTCGCCGCGGAGCGAGCCGCGCGCTCCGACATGGAGGCGGTACGGCAGCGCCTGGAACGTCTCGCCGCGGCCGGCGCCGTGTTCGCGAATTCGCTGCAGCCCGACGACACGCTGCAGGCGATCGCATCGGTCATCGTGCCGGACATCGCCGACTGGTGTCGCGTCGACCTGCTCGATGCGAACGGCGAGCTTCAGCGTGCCCTCACCTATCACCTGGATCCGGAACGCACGCGCATCGCCCAGCAGTTGGTACAGCGCTTGCGCGCTTCACCCGATACGCCCGGCTCCATGGCGTGGGCCGTGCGCACCCGATCCTCCCATCTCGCCCGGTTCGATCCGCCTTCCGCGTACGACGCGATCCGCGATCGCGACCTGCTCGAGTTCGCGTGCACCATCGGCATGCGGGCGTACTACGTCGTTCCGCTGGTTGCCCGCGGGCGCACGTTGGGCGCGCTTGCGGCGCTGCAAGCCGAATCGGGACGTGCATTCACCGAGGACGATTGCGCGCTGATCCAGGAGCTTGCGCAGCGTGCTGCGCTCGCCATCGACAACGCGCGACTGTACGCGGAAGCGAAGGCGGCACGCCACGACGCCGAGCGCGCGAGCCGCGCCAAGGACGAGTTCCTCGCGATGCTCGGCCACGAGCTGCGCAACCCGCTCGCGCCGATCGTCACTGCGCTCGATCTCATGAGACTGCGGGGCCAAGGTGTGCTCGAGTCGGAGCGTCGCATCGTCGAACGACAGGTCGCGCATCTCGCGCGCCTGGTCGACGACCTGCTCGACGTGTCGCGCATCACGCAAGGCAAGATCGAGCTCAAACGCGAGCCGGTCGATCTCGCCGACACGGTCGGGAAGGCGCTGGAGCTGGTGCGACCCGGGCTCGAGCGTCGCAAGCAACACGTCGACGTGCGCATGCCGCGCGAACGCGTGACTGTGATCGGCGATGCGGTGCGACTTGCGCAGGTGTTCGGCAACCTGCTCTCCAACGCGGTGAAGTTCACGCACGACGGCGGCCGCATCGAGGTGCGCCTGGAGCATGACGAGCGGCACGCCGAGGTGATCGTCTCCGACGACGGCGAAGGCATCTCCGCGGAGCTGTTGCCGCGCGTGTTCGACCTGTTCGTGCAAGGCGAGCAGGCGATCGATCGCCAGGAAGGTGGGTTGGGGCTGGGCCTCGCGATTGTCAACACGCTGGTGCGGATGCACGGCGGCGAGGTCAATGCAGCGAGCGATGGTCGCGGCCACGGCGCGCAGTTCCGCGTACGGCTGCCCATCGCCAGCGAAGACGACTGGTGGACACCGCGCATCGTCGAGACGCCGGCGACCCACGGCAGCGGACGCGCGCTGGTCGTCGACGACAACGCCGACGCGGCAGCCATGATCGGACTGCTCCTGGAATCGGCAGGCTACGAAGTACGGATCGCGCACAGCGGCGATTCCGCGCTCGACCTGCTCGATGCCTTCGTGCCGGAGGTGGGCGTGCTCGACATCGGCCTGCCGGGCATGGACGGCTACGAGCTTGCGCGACGCATCCAGCGCGATCCGCGCTGCGTTTCGACGCGCCTGGTCGCGCTCACCGGATACGGCGGCGAGAGCGACCGCGAGCAGGCGTACGCTGCCGGGTTCGCGGCGCACCTGACCAAGCCGGTTGAAGGCGCGCATCTGCTGCGCGTCATCGAGGACTTGCTGGCGCGGCAAGCGCCCGCGACCTGAACGCGCTATCGACGCCGCGCCGCCGTCGCTTCTGCAATCGCCTCATGCTCGAGACATTGCTCATCGTGATCGTCGCCGGCGCCGGGTGGCTGGTCTACGACGCATTGCGGGTGCGCGAGGAAGCGATCCGCATCGCGCGCGAAGCCTGCGAGCGACAAGGCCTTCAGTTCCTCGACTACACCGTGGAGTCCGCGCGCACCCGACTTGCGCGCGACGCGCACGGGCGCGCGCAGCTGCGGCGCACCTATCGGTTCGAGTTCTCGGTGAACGGGCACGACCGTCATGCGGGCAGTGTGGTCATGCTCGGCGCCCATCCGGAGTCGCTTCAGCTCGAGCCGCCGGGCGTGGTCTAGCGCCACGATGAACGCGAGCTGGTTGTGGATACCGATCGTGCTGTTCGCGGCCGCCGCGCAGACGGCGCGCAACGCCGCCCAACGTTCACTCATCAAGACGGCGGGAACGCTGCCGGCCACGCTGGTCCGCTTTCTGTATGGGTTGCCCTTCGCGCTGCTCGCGTTTGGAACGGCGCGCCAAATCGCTGCGGTCGACCTTCCAGCGCCCTCGCTCGACTTCCTCGCGTGGATCGCGCTCGGCGCGATGTCGCAACTGGTCGCCACCGCGTTTCTGCTCATGGCGATGGCGCAACGCAGCTTCATCGTGGCGGTGGCGTATTCCAAGACCGAGCTTCTGCAGATCGCGCTCTACTCGATCGTGCTGCTGGGCGAGGCGCTGTCCGGTGCGACCGCGATCGCCATCGCCATGGCGACTGCCGGAGTGCTCCTGCTGTCGCTGAAGGGAGCGAAGAGCAAGGCGCAGGCCGACTCGTGGTGGTCGCCTGCCGCCGCGCTGGGACTCGCCTGCGGCGCGAGCTTCGCGCTATCGGCGGTTGGCTATCGCGGGGCAGCGCTTGGACTCAGCCAATATCCCGCGTGGCTGGTCGGCACCTATTCGGTCGCGTGGGCGCAGGCGATGCAGACCGTCGTGCTTGCCGGTTACCTTGCCATTCGCGATGCCGAAGGCTTGCGCAAGGTGATCGCGCAATGGCGCGTGTCGATGCTCGCCGGTTGCACCGGCGCGATCGCTTCGTGCGCGTGGCTCACGGCCTTCGCCATGCGCAACGCAGCCGACGTGCGCACGGTAGGACTCGTGGAAGTGATCTACGGTTACGCTGTCTCGCGGCGCATGTACAAGGAGCACGTCACGGGACGCGAGCTCGCCGGCATTGCGCTGGTAGCCGGAGGCATCGTCGTCATCGGCGTCGCACGTTGAGTATGACTGCGTGACCGATACCGTCGCGCTCCCTGTTATTTGCTTCATCGTGCAACGCGATGAGCGCAATCGGAAAATACGATTGCACCAAACGCCACGCCCCTTATCCTAGGGTTGTGCGGCGCAACAAGGCATCCGCGCCGGGAAGTCACGATGAACGTGCCAACGGCCCCACACGATTCGAGGAGCGCGATCGCGCGCCATCTCGATCCCGCGAACAACCTCGCCGCCGCGTCCACGTCGCGACGCCCGTGACATTCCGCACCTCGCCCTGAAGCGACGCGGCCCGCGGCGCCCGGCGTAGTTCACCTCCGATTCACAACGCAACGCGCAAACCGCGCGTGACCTCGCCCATGACGAATTCCACGCACACCTCGACCCACGCGCGCAAACCGATCGGCCTCGCCCTGCAAGGCGGTGGTTCATGGGGCGCTTACACCTGGGGCGTCCTCGACGGCCTTCTCGCCAGTCGCACGCTCGGCATCACGGCATTGAGCGGCACCAGCGCTGGAGCGCTCAATGCGGCGATCGTGGCAAGCGAGCTCGCCAAAGGATCGCCGGCCAAGGCACGCGAGCGGCTGCGCGCGTTCTGGCTCGCGGTCGCGAGTCCGGCGGTTGCCGACATCGGACGCGACTTCTGGGGTCCCGCCGAACGCCGCTGGCGCGAGACGGTGCTCGGCTGGCTGGTATCGGGCAACGGCGTGTCGCCCTATCAGCTCAATCCCCTCGGTATCAATCCGCTGCGCGACATCATCGCCGCGCACGTCGACATCGACGCGATTCGCAGTTCGGCCGCACCGGCGTTGCATGTCACCGTGACGCACGTCAGGACCGGGCTGCCGCGCGTGATTTCCAATGCGCAGATGTCGATCGACGCCCTGCTCGCCTCGGCTTGCCTGCCGCAACTGTTCCAGGCTGTCGAGATCGACGGCGAGCCGTATTGGGATGGCGGCTATTCGGGCAACCCGACCCTTTGGCCGCTGGTCGACGACGGCGCCAGCCGCGACCTCGTCGTGGTGCAGCTCACCCCCGACGAGTCCCATGCGCTTCCCACCGACGCCGGCGCGATCCATCGGAGGATCGATCAGATCGTGTTCGCATCGAGCCTGGTCGCCGAGATGCAGTCGATCGCCGCGATGCGCGCCGTTGCCTCGGGCGGCGGGGACAGGCGCGCCGCCGTTCTCGACGTGCGACTCCACCGCATCGGCCCTCCGTCAGTCCAGCTCAGCGCGCAGGGGTCGCCCCTCGAGCGCTCGCGAGCCTGGCTACACAAGCTGCGCGACGAGGGCTGCAAGGCGGCGAGGCGCTTCATTGCACGCGACGGCGCGGCGATCGGCGTGCGTGAAACGCTCGACATCGCCCGCGTATACGCCGACCCGCGGACCGCGAGACACGGCACGCCGGCGAACGAGCACGACTATCGGTTGCGCGCGAACTCGCCGTAGCGCTGCGCAGCGCGAAAACGGCGTGACGTCAGCATAGCGCAACGTCCCTGTCACACGATGTCGCTTGCACCGATGATCGAACACAAGGCACGCAAGCGCGCAAAAGCGCGGTTGCACGAAATCTTTCTCGCGCACCTGCGGTCCAATGGCTCCCGATCCAGTGGCGCAGCGCTCCTGCAACACCGGGTCGTCACGCGAGCGTTCAAGCGTGCTCCCCCGCGAAGAGCTGTTCGCCGGCCCTTACGGCGAACTTGTGAATTGGCATCCAGGCAGGAGGCATTCGATGGCAACCGACAGGCAATCGCGTCAGCAGACGGGCGATCGGTCTCAATCCGAGATGACGTCGAGCCAGCAAGGAACAACCGATCGCGACACCGGACAACGCGGTGCGCAAGGGTCGTACGGCGGACAGCAGTCGCAGTTCGAAGGCGGTCGCGGCCAGCAGGGCGGCGGCGCGCAGCAATCGTACGGCCGCACCGGACAAGGTGCCGGTTGGCAGGACCGCAATCCCGGCGCGCAGGGTCGCGGCAGCTACTACCCTGCGCGCGAGTCCGGTTATGGTTATCCGGCGATGGGTGGCGGATTCGGGTTCGGCCCGTTCTCGTTGCTGCGTCAGCTCACCGATGAAATGGACCGTCTGTTCGAGGACTTCGCGGCACCGACGAGCTACGGGCGTGGCCGCGGGATGACCAGTGGTGAACGTGGCATGACGTCGCTGTGGACGCCGCACGTCGAGATGCGCGAACGCAACGGGCGGCTGGAAGTGGAGATCGACCTGCCCGGCCTGAATCGCGAGGATGTCGAAGTCGAGGTCCAGGACGACCAGATCGTCGTGCACGGCGAACGCCGCGACCAGCGCGAGCAGAACGAGCGCGGGTTCTACGTCAGCGAACGCAGCTACGGTTCGTTCTATCGGGTCATTCCGCTGCCCGACGGTGTGGACACCGACCAGGCGCAGGCGATGTTCAACAACGGGGTGCTGCGCATCGAGTTGCCGCTGCCGCAACAGCGCTCGCGTTCACGCCAGCTCGAGATCCGCGAAGGATCTGGCTCGAGCGGCGGCAGCCAGGGCGCCAGCGCCATGTCGGGGTCGAGTCATGGCTCGACGTCGGGCAGTACCGGCTCGGCAGGATCGGGCGCCGCCGGAACAACAGGGGACACGGGAAGCACAGGCACAAGCGGTACCGGCCGAGCCTGATATCCGGAAAGAGCGTGATCGGTTGTTGGTTCCTGGTTGTCGGCGCGCTTTGACGTATCGCGCCGTAGACGCCCAGCACGCGAGGCGCGGCTGCCGAACGCTTCCGATGGTGGGCTCCCGACGACGGACGCTCGCCGCGACGTCACTCGACAGGGGCGGCCTCCGGGCCGTCCTTGTCGTGTCCGCGCTGTGGCACAGGTGAGCTAGACTGCGGACACACCGCGCACGATCGCGCTCGACCGTTCGCATCGCGCAAAATGACTCGAAGCCGTCTCACAAGCCTTGTCGCGTGGTCGCGCCTGGTCCTCCTCGCGCTCGCGATGGGCCCATGCGTCGCGGCGGCGCAGGCGCCGCAGCCGTCCCCCTACGCGATCGACATACCGAGCTGGTTCGCCGAGACCTTCCTCGACTTTCGCGAAGACGTCGCGGACGCCGCGCGCGATCACAAGCGCCTGCTGGTCTATTTCGGCCAGGACGGCTGCCCCTACTGCCGTCAGCTGATGGTGAACAACTTCTCGCAGCGGCGGATCGTCGACAAGACGCGCGCCCATTTCGTCGCCATCGCGCTCAACATCTGGGGCGACCGCGAGACCACCTGGCTCGACGGCAAGTCGCGCTCCGAAAAGGAGCTCGCGCGCTTCCTCGAGGTGCAGTTCACGCCGACGCTCCTTTTTTTCGACGAGCGCGGCAACGTCGTGGCGCGGCTCAACGGCTACTATCCGCCCGACCGCTTCGAAGCGGTGCTCGACTACGTGGCCGACCACCGCGAATCGACGGAACCGTTGCGCGACTACCTCGCGCGGCACGCGACGCCGCGGGCGGGCGCGCGCCTCAATGACGAAACGTTCTTCCTGGCCGCCCCGCTCGATCTCGCGACGCGAGCGCACGACAAGCCGCTCGCCGTGCTGTTCGAGACCGCGGATTGCGCGCCGTGCGACGAACTGCACCGTGATGCGTTCCGGCGTCCGGAGGTGCTTGCACAACTGCAGCGCTTCGACGTCGTGCGCTTCGGTCTCGCCGCTCCGACGATGCTGACCACCCGAGACGGTCGACGCGTCACGGCGCGCGAGTGGGCGCGCGAGCTCGACATCGCGTACGTGCCCACGCTGGTTCTGTTCGCGCCGGACGGTCGCGAGGCGCTGCGCGTCGACGCGTACCTGCGAGCCTTTCACCTCGCTTCGGCGCTCGAATACGTGGCCGGCGGGGCGTATCGCGAAGAACCTTCGTTCCAGCGCTACATCCAGACGCGCGCACAGCGGCTGCGCGACCGCGGCCAACCGGTGGAGTTGTGGGAGTGAGGACGCCACGGTACGTGCCGTCGAGCGTCCGGCAGTTGTGACGGCGCGGCGGCATGGCACAATCGGTCCATGGTCTCCCGTAATATCGAAATCACCTTTGCGAGCCGCCGCGATGCACGCACGATGTCGCTCCTGTCGCGCGACCTGATCGAGGCGGGACTGGGATGGGGCTATCGCGCCGATCGCGTCGCCCGCATGATCGATGACCCGGACACCGTCGCGCTGGTTGCGCGCGATGCGGTCATGCCGATCGCTTTCGCCGTCATGAAGTTCGGCGACGAGCGCGCGCACCTGGCGCTGCTTGCCGTGGCCGAGCGGCACCAGCGCTGCGGCGTGGGACGCCGCCTTTTGACCTGGCTGATCGAAAGTGCGATGACGGCAGGCATCGTCTCGGTGCACGTGGAGCTGCGCGCCGATAACCGCGCCGCCTTCGCCTTCTATCGATCGCTCGGATTCGCCGAGACCTTGCGCGTGCCCGGCTATTACCAGGGCCGCGAAACCGCCATCCGCATGATCCGCATGCTGCGCGCGCCCGCTGCGCGCGCGCTGCCCTGGCGACTCCCGCGGCCGTAGCGCAGCGTCGTTACGCCGTCGGTTCGCGATCGCGCAATTGCGCGGAAGCGACACGCGGTGCCCATGCGAATCACGTACCGGCCGACGCCGTCGCAAGTTGCGCGAGGCGGCGAACGCCTTTCGCGTTGCCGACTGTGAGGCACGCGATCACGAGCTCGTTGCCGCGCTGCGCACCGAGGACCGGATCGACCAGCGCGTGGAATTTCCCGACGAGATCGGTCTCGCTCATCGGGTGCTCGATGCTTCCGAGCGCATGCTCGACGAACACGTGCAGCGTGCGCCCATCGCGGCAGGCGATGGTCACATCGCACTGATCCTCCGCGATGCGCTCGTCGATCCGCGCATGGACCCGATCGCGCAACGCGACGATGTCGGGCCGCGCCACTACAGCATCGGAGAACTCGACAACGGCCGCGCGCCGGAACACGATCGCCGCGGCGCACGCGTGGTAGACGCTGAACTTGCCCTCGAGCCCGATACGCGGCGACTTCTTGCCGGTCAATTCGAGCACGAGCGGATGCACCCGGAGGTCGATCCGTTCGACGTCCTCGGCGCGCAGGCCGTGCGCGTTGCTCAACCGCACGCAGCCGTCGATCGCGGGATGGATCACCACCCCGCATGCATAGGGCTTGAACGAATTCAGCGCGATCTCGAAGCGCTGACCCAGGCCTTCGGTGATCTCGTTCCAATCGCACTTGGTCGAATACGTCTGCAGCAGTCCGCGCGGTGCCTCGAGCGCACGCGTCGACGCCGTGTAGCCTTGTCGCGCGAGCAGCGCCGCCATGAGACCTGCGTGCGCAGCGCTGCCGACGTGCAGCGACTTGGTCATCGACCCGAACTGTTCGCGCACCCCGGTCGGATGCGACGCCGCGATGCCAAGGGCCATCTGCGTGCGGTCCGCGTCGAGCTCCAGGAGGCGCGCGCACGCCGCGGCCGCACCGAACATCCCGGTGGATCCGGTGATGTGCCATCCGCGGTCGTAATGGTCCGGATAGATGGCGTTGCCGATGCGACACTCGACTTCGATGCCGAGCACCAGCGCGTCGATGAGCTTGCGACCGTCGAGATCGTGATGCTCCGCCAGCGCGAGCGCTGCCGAAGCCACCGGTCCGGCCGGATGGATGATCGTCGCCAGATGCGTATCGTCGAAATCGAACACATGCGACGAGATGCCGTTCACAAGCGCAGCGTGCGCCATGTCGACGCGCTCGTCGCGACCGAACAGCGTTGCCTGTGCGCCGAGCGCGAGCTCGAGCACCGCCGCCAGCGCGGCATCCACCGTCGGATGATGCGACGCACCGATGGCGCAGCCGACCCAATTGAGCAGCGTGCGATGCGCCATGACGTCGATGGCATCGGGCCAGCCCGCCGACGGATGGCCCGCGACGTATTCGGCGAGGATGCGGGTCACCGGCGGCGCATCGGCTTGCGCAGGCGCAGAGTTGCTATGTGCCATGGTGCTTGTGGAAGTGCGTGGTCAGTCGGTGATCTGGATGTTGCGCTCGCGCGCGAGCGCGGACCATTTCGCGATGTCCTTGCGCATGTAGGCCCCGAATTGCTCGGGCGACATCGGCATGGGCTCCAGCGCTTCGCTCGACAACTGCTCGCGCAGCTCCGGCGTGGCGAGCAGCTTGACGATCTCGTCGTTGAGACGGCGCACGATGGGCGTCGGCAGGTTCGCCGGCCCAACGATCCCGTACCACTGCACGCCGTCGAAGCCCTTGTAGCC
>DATKLH010000502.1:0-14406 GCA_035542515.1 Casimicrobiaceae bacterium | reverse complement strand
CTATCCTACGCGCCGGCTCGCGCAGGCACGCCACGAACGCCTGCCGACCTTTCGGAGGGGGTGCAATGGGATTGATTCGCCATCCCAAGGATTTCTGGTCGGGCGTCCTGTTCGTCGTGACGGGAGCGTTCGCCATCGTGTACGGAAGCCGCTACACGCTCGGCTCCGCTGCGCGCATGGGCCCCGGCTACTTTCCACGGATCCTCGGGATCCTGATGGTCGTGCTGGGCGCCGCGCTGGCGCTGCGCGCTTTGCGCACCGACGGGCCGGCGTTTCCGCGCTGGCATTGGCGACCCACCCTTACGGTGCTCGGCAGCGTCGTGCTGTTCGGCCTCATTGTGGAGAAGGTCGGGCTCGCGCTGTCGACCGTCATCCTGATCGTTCTCGCGAGCTCCGCGAGCCGCGAATGGCGGCCGCGCGAGTCGCTGATCGCCGGTGTGCTCCTCGCGCTGCTCGCCGTGGGCGTGTTCGTGATCGGGTTGAAGCTGCAGTTACCCATCTGGCCCGGCTCCCAATAGCGCGATCGCATGGACGTCTTGTCCCATCTTGCGACTGGCTTCGGCGTTGCGCTGACGCCCATCAACCTGCTGTACGCCTTCATCGGCTCGTTGCTCGGCACGCTGATCGGCGTGCTACCGGGCATCGGACCGGTGGCGACCATTGCGATGCTGCTGCCGACCACGTATGCGCTCGAGCCGGTCTCGGCGCTGATCATGCTGGCCGGCATCTACTACGGCGCGCAGTACGGCGGTTCGACGACCTCCATCCTCATCAACATGCCGGGCGAGACCTCTTCCGCGGTCACCTGTCTGGACGGTTATCAGATGGCGCGCAAGGGGCAGGCCGGTGCGGCGCTGTCCATCGCCGCGCTGGGGTCGTTTTTCGCGGGCTGCGTCGCGACGGTGCTCGTAGCGGCCTTCTCGCCGCCGCTGTCGGCGCTCGCGCTCAAGTTCGGTCCCGCGGAGTACTTCTCGCTGATGGTGTGCGGCCTCATCGGCGCCGTGGTGCTCGCGCATGGATCGCTGCTCAAGGCGATCGCGATGATCATCCTCGGTCTGCTGTTGGGGATCGTAGGCACCGACGTCAATTCCGGCGTCGCGCGATTCGATTTCGGGATTCCGGAGCTCTCCGACGGGCTCGGCGTGGTGAGCGTCGCGATGGGCTGCTTCGGCTTCGCCGAGATCATCCTCAACCTCGAGACCGACGAGAAGCGCGAGATGATCTCGAGCAAGATCACCGGCTTCTTCCTCTCGATGGCGCAGATCAAGGCGGCCTTCCCCGCTGTCCTGCGCGGAACCGGCCTCGGCTCGATCCTCGGGCTGCTCCCCGGCGGAGGCGCGATGCTGTCGGCTTTCGTGGCCTATACCGTCGAGAAGAAGGTGGCGAAGGATCCTTCGCAGTTCGGCAAAGGCGCGATCCAGGGCGTTGCCGGACCCGAGTCGGCGAACAATGCCGGCGCGCAAACCTCGTTCATTCCGCTGCTCACGCTGGGCATCCCGGAGAACGCGGTGATGGCGATGATGGTCGGTGCGATGACCATCCACAACATCCAGCCCGGCCCCCAGGTGATGACGAGCAATCCGCAGTTGTTCTGGGGTCTCATCGCTTCGATGTGGGTCGGCAACCTGATGCTGGTGATCCTCAACCTGCCGCTGATCGGCATCTGGATCAAGTTGCTGACGGTGCCCTACCGCATGCTCTACCCGGCGATCCTGCTGTTCTGCGCGATCGGTGTGTACACCGTGCAGAACACCTCGTTCGACGTGATGCAGACAGCGGCGTTCGGTTTCCTCGGGATTCTGTTCGCGAAGCTCGAGTGCGAGCCGGCGCCTCTGCTGCTGGGGTTCGTGCTTGGCCCCATGATGGAGGAGAACCTGCGTCGCGCGCTCCTGCTGTCGCGCGGCGATCCGCTGGTGTTCTTCGAGCGACCGATCTCCGCCGGCCTGCTGATCACCGCCGCGCTGCTCGTGGTGATCATCACGCTTCCGAACATCCGCAAGCAGCGCGAGGAAGCGTTCCAGGAATCGCCGTAGCGCCGTTTCGCGACAAGTCGCGCCCAATCACGCAGAATAGGGGCGACCGGAGAAGGCAATCGGGTTTCGAAGCGAGGCTCGCGCGCCGGAACGCCGCGAGGCTGGTCACTAGCCCCAAGCCCTTGCGCGAACCTCCTCCGTGGTCAAATGACCGTGGCATCAGGTGTCCCATCGCATGAACTTCGACTGGTCTCTCCCCTATCCGTCGCAGCGTCAACCGCTGCTCGTTCGCAACGCCGTCGCGACTTCGCAGCCCCTCGCAACGCAGGCCGGCATGACGATGCTTGCCAAGGGCGGCAACGCGATCGACGCAGCGCTCGCCACCGCGATGGCGCTCACCGTCGTCGAGCCGTGCTCCAACGGTGTGGGCTCGGACCTGTTCGCGATCGTGTGGGACGGCTCGCAATTGATCGGCCTCAACGCGTCGGGGCGTTCTCCCGCTGCGTGGACGCCAGAGCGCTTCCGCGGCAAGCCCATGCCGCAGCGCGGCTGGGACACCGTCACCATTCCCGGTTGCGTATCGGGCTGGGTCGCACTTTCGCAGCGCTTCGGACGCTTGCCTTTCGGCGACCTGTTCGAGCCCGCGATCCGCTATGCGCGCGAAGGCTTCCACGTCTCTCCGGTGGTCGCGGAAAAGTGGAAGCTCGCAACACCGTTGATGCCACAGGGACTCGGGTGGCAGGAGCATTTCCTGCCGCACGGCCGGCCTCCACGCATCGGCGAGCGGTGGAGCAGCGAAGCGCTCGCGAGCACATTCGAGAAGATCGCGCGCACGCGCGGCGAAGCGTTCTACCACGGTGAGCTCGCCACGGCGATGGCGAGGCACTCGCGCGCCAACGGCGGCGTGCACAGCGAAGCCGACTTCGCTTCACATGCCTGCGACTGGGTCACCCCGCTTGCGCAGGACTATCGGGGGATCACGGTCCACGAGATTCCGCCCAATGGCCAGGGCATCGCGGCGCTGATCGCTCTGGGCATCCTGCAGCACTTCGATCTGTCGGCGCTGCCGCCCGATTCGGTCGCATCGCAGCATCTGCAGATCGAAGCGATGAAGCTCGCGTTCGCCGATGCGTATCGTTATGTCGCCGACCGGCGGGCCATGGAAATCGAGCCCGAAACGCTGCTCGATCCCCGTTATCTCGCCGCGCGAGCACGCCTCATCGATCCAAAGCGTGCTCAGGATTTCGGCCCGGGCGAGCCGCCGCGCGGTGGAACCGTGTATCTGTGTGCCGCCGACCAGGGCGGGATGATGGTGTCGCTCATCCAGTCCAACTACATGGGCTTCGGATCCGGCGTGGTGGTTCCAGGTACCGGCATCAGCCTGCAGAATCGCGGCGCCGGATTCCTCACCAAGGACGGTCACCCGAATCAGGTGGCGCCCGGCAAGCGCCCGTATCACACCATCATCCCCGGGTTCGCGACACGCAACGGCGCACCGCTCGCCACGTTCGGCGTCATGGGCGGACCGATCCAGCCACCGGGACACGTGCAGACGATCGTGCGCGTCCAGGACTACGCGATGAACCCGCAGGCTGCGCTCGACGCGCCGCGCTGGAAGGTGAACGCCGGGCGCTCGATCGATCTCGAGGCATCCGCGAGTCCCGACTTGCGCGCCGGACTCATCGCGCTCGGGCACCAGATGGAATCGATTCCGGATTCGTACATGGACTTCGGCGCCGGCCAGTTCATCGTGCGCACCGACGACGGGTCCTACGTCGCGGCATCCGACCCGCGACGCGACGGGCAGGCCGCCGGAACGTAGTTGCCGCAGCGGCGATGATCGCGCTGATTGCCATCGTCGTCGTCGCGGCGGTTGTCCTGCTGGTGCCGTTGCGCTGGCCCGACGCACTCGTCGGCGGTCGCATCGTCGAAGGCATCGACATCGATGCCGGCGCAGAGGACCTCTTCGATTACGTCGCCACGCCGGTGAACTGGATGGAATGGCATCCGGCGTCGCGTGGCGTGAGCGGTGTGGTCCAAAGACCTCTCGCGCTGGGCGACAAGGTGGTCGAGACCTTCGAGATCGCCGGACGGCGCGGCGAAACGACCTGGACGATGACGGCGCTCGATCGACCGCGCAGCTGGCGCATCGAGGCGCACAACGAAGGTGGGCGCGGCGGTGCCGAGATCGCCTACAGCATCGTTACGCGCGAGCGCGGCGTGCATTTCGAGCGCGACATCCGCTATCGCGGGCCTAACCTGCTGTTCGGCATCGTCAACGCGTTGAAGATTCGCGCGGCGATGCGCAGCGATTCCGCGCAGGCGCTGATGAACATCAAGCAGCGACTGGAAAGCCGCCGGCGTGCCTAGGGTGATCCATGCTGCGCAAGGGCGAGCGCTCCAACGCCGGCTCGCTATCGTTGGGCCGGTCCGGTTGAACGCCAACGCGCGCCGGCCGCGCACAGCCGCAATCACCGTTGCCATGCCACGCGCGACCGATGGTTCGCAAAGTATTGCGGCGGCCCTTCATGCGCCTCGCTTCTTGAGGTCGTCGAGCGAGAGCAGCTCGGGCAATTCGAGGCGCTTGCGATCCGGCGTCACCGCGGTCAGTGGCTCGGTTGGCGCGAGCGTGGCCAGGCAGCGTCGCGTGAGCTCCTGGTAGCTGCGCGTACCGTCGATCTTCCAGGCAAGCTCCTGGTCGGTCAGCTCGCGCATGACACGCGCGGGGATGCCGGCAACCAGCCAACGCGCCGGCACGATCATGCCGGCTTTGACGAACGCCATCGCGGCGACGATCGCCGAATCGCCGATGACCGCGTTGTCGTTGATCACCGCGTTCATGCCGACGAGCGCATTGCGGGCGACAACGCAGCCGTGCAGCACCACGCCATGCCCGATGTGGCCTTCCTCTTCGACGATGGTGCCGGTACCCGGGAACCCGTGCAGCACGCAACTATCCTGCACGTTAGCCCCGGCACGGATCTCGATGTGGCCGAAGTCGCCGCGCAACGATGCGCACGGCCCGACATAGCACCCGGGGCCGACAATGACGTCGCCGATCAGCACGGCGCTGGGATGCACATATGCGGAAGGGTCGACGACGGGCGTCACGCCGTCGATGGAGTAGACGGTGAGAGGCATGGCGATGGTCCTGGAGATGGGCGATGGGCGATGGGGATAGGCGATGGGCCGTAAGCGGTGGTCGTATCTACGCTCCAGGACTATCGTTTGTGGGCAACTCAGAAATTCGAAGATATGCCACTGACAGCGGCAAGGACCTATCGCCCATCGCCTATCGCCTATCGCCGGCGTCAGCCCCTCGCCGGCGTCAGCCGATCGCCCTGCGCGCGTTCACGAACATGCGGAACCACGGCGACAGCTCGCCCCATTCGGCGGGGTGCCACGACATCTGCGCGGTGCGCCACACGCGCTCGGGGTGCGGCATCAGAATCGTGAAGCGGCCATCGGCCGTCGTAAGCCCCGTGATGCCCAGCGGTGAGCCGTTGGGATTGTAAGGATAGGTCTCGGTCGCCGCTCCGCGATGGTCGATGAAACGCATGGCGACCAAACCTTCGGCCGCTCGCATCTGTTGCTCGTCGACGAACTCGGCGTAGCCCTCGCCATGCGCCGTCGCGATCGGGATGCGGCTCCCGTGCATCCCCGCGAAGAACAACGACGGCGAACGCTCGATCTCGACCAGCACCAGGCGGGCCTCGAACTGTTCGGAGCGATTGCGCACGAAACGCGGCCAGTGCGCAGCGCCGGGTACGATCTCGCGCAGCGCGCTCATCATCTGACAGCCGTTGCAAACGCCGAGCGCGAAGCTGTCGGGACGCGCGAAGAAGGCGCTGAATGCATCGCGTGCGCGCGCATTGAACAGCACCGACTTCGCCCAGCCCTCGCCTGCCCCGAGGACGTCGCCATACGAAAAGCCACCGCACGCGGCGAATCCCTTGAACTGCGCGAGCGAGGAACGCCCTGCCAGGATGTCACTCATGTGCACGTCCACGGCCATGAACCCGGCGCGGTCGAACGCGGCCGCCATCTCCACTTGTCCGTTGACGCCCTGCTCGCGCAGGATGGCAATCGCGGGGCGCGCGCCGAGGGAGACAAAAGGAGCGGCCACGCGCGCGTCGACATCGAAGGTCAGACGCGGAACAAGACCCGGGTCGTCGCGATCGAGCAGGCGCGCGTATTCCTCGTCGGCGGCATCGGGGAAGTCGCGCAGCCGTTGCATCGCATGGGTGGTCGACGACCATGCGCGATGCAAATCGACACGCGATTCGTCGAGCAGCAACACGGCGCCCGCGCGGATGAGAATGCGATCGCCGTTCAGCGGAACGGCCAGTCGCGCAGCGGCGAGACCGCTCGCCCGGGCCGCACCCAGTACGTCCTGGACGTCCTCGTCGCGCACCTGCACGACGGCGCCGGCCTCTTCGGCAAAGAGCGCCGCGAGAGGCGTTGCGGTTTCGCCGATGTCGATCGCCAATCCGCAACGCGACGCGAACGCCATTTCCGCCAGCGCGGCGAACAGACCGCCGTCGGAGATGTCGTGGTATGCGAGCAGCTTGCCGGCACGACGCGAACGCTGGATGAGCTCGAAGAACGCTGGCAGGCGCCGCACCTCGTCGAGATCGGGCGCGTCGTCGCCTAGCTGGCCGTACACCTGCGCCAACGCCGAGCCACCGAGGCGTCGCTTGCCCGCTACGAGGTCGATCAAGATCAGCGAAGACGCGACGCGTGGGTCCAGAACCGGCGTCAGCGTCGAGCGCACATCCGACACCGGCGCGAATGCCGACACGACGAGCGATACCGGTGCGGTGACCGAGCGCTCGACCGCACCGTCGCGCCAGGTCGTGCGCATCGACATCGAGTCCTTGCCCACCGGGATCGACAAGCCGATGCGCGCGCATGTATCGAGCGCAACGGCTCGCACCGTGTCGTAGAGCACGGCGTCTTCGCCTGGCTGTCCCGCCGGCGCCATCCAGTTGGCCGAGAGCTTCACTTCACCGAGCGCCGCAATCCGTGCTGCCGCGATGTTGGTGATCGCCTCGGCGATCGCCATGCGACCCGACGCGGGCCCGTCGATCAGTGCAAGCGGCGTGCGCTCGCCGATCGCCATGGCTTCGCCGGCGTGCCCGATGAAGTCGACGAGTGTCACTGCGACATCGGCCACGGGAACCTGCCACGGTCCGACCATCGGATCGCGCGCGCACAGTCCTCCAACCGTGCGATCTCCAATGGTAACGAGGAAGGTCTTGTCGGCCACCGCGGGAAATTGCAGCACGCGATACGCTGCGTCACGAACTTCCACGCCCGCGAGGTCGAGCGGCTGCAGCGTGCGCACGACGTGTCTGACGTCGCGTGTCATCTTCGGCGCCTTGCCGAGGATGACATCGAGCGGAACATCCACGGGACGGTTGTCGAAGTAATCGTCGGCGACCACCAGGCGTCCTTGGGCGTTCGCGGTGCCGACAATGGCGAAGGGACAGCGCTCGCGCTCGCAGATCGCTTCGAAGGCATCGATGTCCTTCGGGTCGATTGCGAGGACATAACGTTCCTGCGCTTCGTTGCACCAGATCTCGCGCGGCGCCATGCCAGGCTCTTCCGAAGGAACGGCGCGCAACGAAAACGTTCCGCCCACTCCGCCACCATGCACGAGCTCCGGAAGTGCGTTCGACAGCCCGCCGGCACCGACGTCATGCACCGACAGGATCGGGTTGCGCTCCGATTGCCAGCAGCGATCGAGCACTTCCTGTGCACGTCGCTGGATCTCCGCGTTGCCGCGCTGGACCGAATCGAAGTCCAGATCGGCAGTGTTGGTCCCGGTGGCCATCGACGATGCCGCGCCGCCACCCATGCCGATCAACATGCCCGGTCCGCCGAGCTGGATGAGCAGCGTGCCGGCCGTGAGCGGTTGCTTTTGCGCGTCACGCTCCGCGACGTTGCCTACGCCGCCCGCGAGCATGATCGGCTTGTGATAGCCGCGCCACTCTCCGGCGACTTCCTGCTCGAAGGTGCGAAAGTAGCCGGCGAGATTGGGTCGACCGAATTCGTTGTTGAACGACGCGGCGCCGATCGGGCCCTCGAGCATGATGTCGAGCGCCGAGGCGATGCGATCGGGCTTGCCCGGCGTGACCTCCCAGGGCTGCGCAAGATCGGGAAGACGCAGATGCGACACGGTGAAGCCGTTGAGGCCCGCCTTCGGCTTGGCGCCACGTCCGGTTGCTCCTTCGTCGCGGATCTCGCCGCCGCTGCCGGTTGCCGCGCCAGGAAACGGCGCGATGGCGGTGGGATGGTTGTGCGTTTCCACCTTGGCGAGAAAGTGCGTGATCTCGCGTTGCGCGGCGTAGATGCCGTCGCGACGCGGAGCGAAACGCTGCGCTTCACCGCCGTGCAGAATCGCAGCGTTGTCCGCATACGCCACCACCGTGCCGTCCGGATGCGCCGCATGCGTCGCACGGATCATGGCGAACAGGCTCTGGTCCTGGGCGACGCCGTCGATGATCCAGCGCGCGTTGAAGATCTTGTGCCGGCAGTGCTCCGAGTTCGCTTGCGCGAACATCATGAGCTCGACGTCGCTGGGATCGCGGCCGAGCGTCCGATAGCTCTGCACCAGGTAGTCGATTTCGTCTGGCGCCAGTGCGAGGCCCAGCTCGGCGTTGGCGCGCTCGATCGCGTCGGCGCCGTGGTCGAGCAATGGAATCGTGGTCATCGGCCGCGGAGGGAAATGCGCGAACAGTTGACGCGCCTGGGCAAGATCGTCGAACACGACCTGCGTCATGCGATCGTGGATCAGCGGGAGGAGCGCCTCGCGATCGGGTGCCGCGAGCTCTCGTCCCGAGCGCGTCAGCACTCGATACGCGATCCCACGCTCGATGCGCGTGACATCACCCAGTGCGCAGTTGCGAGCGATATCGCTCGCCTTGGACGACCACGGCGAGATGGTGCCGGGGCGCGGGACGACGAGCAGCAACTGGCCATCGTCCGGCACTTGACTCGATCGTGGTCCGTAAACCAGCAGCGCATCGAGCCGCGCGCGCTCTTCGGCGGTGAGGTCGCGATCGACTTCGACGAAATGCCAATACGCCGCGGTCAGGGCGGCGATGTCGTGCTGGGGACGGACTGCGGAGAGGCCTGCGAGCAGCTTGGCGACGCGGAACGGCGAGAGCGCCGACGCGCCGCGCAGCGAGAGGATATCCGCCATCGCGGGTGGGGAATGCGTAAAAGTGAATTATACGCTGGCGGAATGGCAGGCGGCGGCGACGAAAGGCGTAGTTGGTAGATAGTAGTTAGCGTGCCTGCGATGTGGCGCCGTGGCTGCCCGTGCTTCACTGCGTGCTGCGGTTTGGGCACGCTAACTACCACCTACTATCTACCAACTACGCATTTCACGCTTTGCCAAACACCTCGTTGCTTTGCTGCGTCACGCGCACGAACGTCGTGCGTTTCGACAGCTCGCGCAAGCGACGTGCGCCGACGTAGGTGCATGCCGAACGCACGCCACCGAGGATCTCCTGCGCTGTATCGGCAATGGGTCCGCGAAAGGGCACGAGCACTTCCTTGCCTTCGGCCGCGCGGTATTTCTTGATTCCGCCCGAATAGCGCTCCATCGCCGTGCGACTGCTCATGCCGTAGAAGCTCATGTACTGCTGGCCATCGCGCTCGATGATCTCGCCGCCGTTTTCGGCATGACCTGCGAGCATCCCGCCGAGCATGACGAAATCGGCGCCGCCGCCGAAGGCCTTGGCAATGTCGCCTGGCGTCGCGCACCCGCCGTCGGCGCAGATGTGTCCTTCGAGGCCATGCGCCGCGTCGGCGCATTCGATGATCGCGGAGAGCTGCGGATACCCGACGCCGGTCATCTTGCGGGTGGTGCACACCGATCCGGGACCGATGCCGACCTTGACGATGTCGGCGCCCGAAAGGATCAGCTCCTCGGTGACCTCCCCCGTGACCACGTTGCCCGCCATGATCACCAGGTGCGGATAGCGCGAGCGTATCCGCTCGACGAAGCGGATGAACGTTTCGGTGTAGCCGTTCGCAACATCGATGCAAACGTAGCGGATGGCGGACTCCTCGCCCTCGCCCACCTGCTCCATCACGCGATGGAACTTGTCCTCGTCGGATTTCGCGATGCCCATCGAATAGAACGCCGCGCTCTTGCGCTCGAGCGCGCGGAAGAACTCCACGTACTGCTCGATCGCGTAGTGCTTGTGCAGCGCGGTCGACAGCATGAAGCCGTCGAGCGCACGCGCCATCTCGAAGGTGCCGATCGTGTCCATGTTCGCGGCCACGATCGGAATGCCGTGGTATTGCACGCGCGCGTGGCGGAACGTGAACTCGCGCGAGATGTCGACGTCCGAGCGCGTCGACAGCGTCGAGCGCTTGGGACGGATGAGCACGTCCTTGAAGTCGAGCTTTACATCGGCCTCGAGGCGCATGGGGAATGACGTTCGGGGTGCGCGGCGCGCGAGCGCCTCTAGCACCCCGTGTCCTAATGTTGAAGTATTTTCGCGAGGAACTGTTGCGCCCGCTCGCTGCGGGGCTTGCCGAAGAAGTCGTTCTTGTCGGCGTCCTCGATGATCTTGCCCTGGTCCATGAAGATGACGCGATGCGCGACCTTGCGCGCGAAGCCCATCTCGTGGGTCACCACCATCATGGTCATGCCTTCCTTCGCGAGCTCCACCATCACGTCGAGCACCTCGTTGATCATCTCGGGATCGAGCGCGGAGGTGGGCTCGTCGAACAGCATGCATATCGGGTCCATGCAAAGTGCCCGCGCGATGGCGACACGCTGCTGCTGGCCGCCGGACAACTGCCCTGGGAACTTGGCCGCCTGCACTCGCAGTCCCACGCGGTCGAGGAGCTTGAATCCGCGCTGCGTGGACTCCTCCCTCGGACGGCCCAGCACCTTGACCTGCGCGAGCGTGAGGTTCTCGATGATCGTGAGGTGCGGAAACAGCTCGAAATGCTGGAACACCATGCCCACGCGCGCGCGCAGCTTGGGCAGGTTGGTCTTGGACTCGCCGACCGAAGTCCCGTCCACGAGGATCTTGCCCTTCTGGAAGGGCTCGAGCGCGTTGACGCACTTGATGAGCGTCGACTTGCCCGAGCCCGAGGGGCCGCACACCACGACCACCTCGCCCTTGTCGACCTGCGTGCTGCAGTCGGTCAGGACCTGGAAGGTACCGTACCACTTCGACACGTCGTCGATGGCGATCATCGGCGCCTGTCCGGGGCGGCGTTGCGACGTGGCGCTCGAACCCTGCACGAGGTTGGCATCGGAAGTCATCGGATCACCGCAATCCTTTTCTGCAGCCGTTTGACCATGAACGACAGGAGATAGCACAGCGCGAAGTACACCAGCGCGACGAAGAGGTACATCTCGATCAGGCGACCGTCGCGTTGCGCGATCTTCGACGCTGCGCCGACGAAGTCGGTCGCCGAGATGACGTACACCAGCGAAGTGTCCTGGAACAGGATGATGGTCTGCGTGAGCAGCACCGGGATCATGTTGCGAAAAGCCTGCGGCAGGATCACCAGGCGCATCGACTGTCCGTAGGTGAGCCCCAGCGCATAAGCCGAGAAAACCTGCCCGCGGGGGATCGACTGGATGCCGGCGCGCATGATCTCGCAGAAGTACGCCGCCTCGAACATGATGAAGGTGATGATCGCGGTGCGCTCCGCGCCGATCTGCGGCGGGCGCTCGCCGCCGGTGAGGACCTGCAGCACGTTGGGCATCAGGAAGAAGAACCAGAACAGCACCAGCACAAGCGGAATCGAGCGCATCAGGTTCACGTAGCCCGATGCGAACAGCGCCAGCAGCTTGACCGAAGACAGCCGGGCCAGCGCAAGCAACGTGCCGAAGACGATCCCGCCGGTTGCCGCGACCGCCGTGAGCTGCACGGTGTATTCCATGCCCTTCCACAGGAAAGGCAGCGAGCGCGAGACGACGTCGAAGTCGAGGTTCATCGCGCGCGCTTCAATGGCCGCCCGCGCCTGCTGCGATGAATCCCGGCACCGCCACACGCCGCTCGACGAAGGCCATCACGCGATTGGCCGTCATCGCGATGACGATATAGATGATCGTCGCCGCACTGAACGCCTCGAAGAACCGGAAGGTGTACTCGCCGATCTCGCGGGAGCGGAACGTGAGCTCGGCAAGGCCGATGGTCAGCGCGATCGAGGAATTCTTGATGAGGTTCATCGTCTCGCTGGTCAGTGGCGGCACGATGATGCGAAAGGCCATGGGCAGCAGCACGAAGCGATAGACCTGCCATTGAGTGAGTCCCATCGCCAGTCCGGCGTTGCGCTGGCCGCGCGGCAGCGACTGGATGCCGGCGCGAACCTGCTCGGCGATACGCGCGGAAGTGAACAGGCCGAGGCACAGCACAGCCGACACGAACTGGGCGTAGATCGGATCGGTCTTGACCATCCACGACTTGAGCGGCGGGATGAATTCGGGAATGACGAAGTACCACAGGAACATCTGGACCAGCAGCGGGATGTTGCGAAACAGCTCGACCCAGAAGTTGCCGATGCGCACCAGCCACGGATTCTGGGTGGTGCGTACGGTGCCCACGATGGATCCCACGAGCATCGCGATGGCCCACGCACAGACCGACACCAGCAGCGTCCATTCGACGCCCGAGATGAGCAGGTCGATGTAGCGGTCGCCGCCACCGGGGGTTTCCTGGAAGAAAACATTCCAGTCCAGGTTCCAGTTCACCGTCGCTCTCCTCGATCCACGCCAAGATCGATGCCGGGGGCCAGTATCGCACCGCTTGCGGCCAACAAAAAGGCCGACGCGCGAGCGCTCGGCCTTTCTCCATGCCACCGCGTAACCTGCAACCCCATGATCGCATGGCTAGCCACTGCGACTACGAGTCATCCTGGGCGCCGTTCCGCAGTGGTGCAGCTGCGAATCGTCGGGCTTCGCCCGCGATTCGCAGGTGACTTCGGACCGGCCGAAAGTAGGGGTGCACTTTCGGCCGCGTCTCTTATTCCACGCCCTTGTCGTTCGGATTCGCAAATGCCGCCTTGATCGCAGCGGTCTCCGCGAAGTTCAGGTTGACGTTCTTGGGCGGGATCGGGCTGGTGAACCACTTCGCATAGATCTTGTTGATCTCGCCCGACTTCATCACCCCGCCAACCGTCTTGTCGACCAGCGCCTTGAACTGCGGATCGTCCTTGCGGATCATCATGCTGTACGGCTCGGTGCGCAGCGATTCCTTGTCGAGGATCATGTAATCGGCAGGATTCTGCGAGTTGGCGATCTGGCCGGCGAGCAGGATGTCGTCCATCACGAACGCGGCGGTGCGGTCCTGCGCAAGCAGCAGGAACGACTCGGCGTGATCCTTGCCGTAGATCTCCTTGATGTCCGCGTTCTTGGTCTTCTCGTACTTCTTGAGCAGCGGCACCGCGGTGGTGCCCGATGTGGTCGAGATGGTCTTGCCCGAAAGGTCGGAGAGCTGCTTGATGCCGGAGCTCTTCTTCACCGCCGCGGTCACGTTGATCACGAAATAGGTCGGACCGAACGACACCTGCTTCTGGCGCTCGACGCTGTTGGTCGTGGACCCGCACTCCATGTCGATGTTGCCGGCCTGGAGCTGCGGAATGCGGTTGCTCGAGGTGACCGGCTGCAGGTTCACCTTGAGGTTGGGCATCTTGAGCTCCTGCTTCACGGCGTCGACGACCTTCATGCAAAGGTCCATCGCGTAGCCGATCGGCTGCTGCTGGTCGTTCAGGTAGCTGAACGGAATCGACGATTCGCGATAGCCGATGGTGATCGAACCGGTGTCCTTGATCTTCTTCAGCGTACCGCTGAGGTCCTGTCCGATCGCGGGTGCGGCGAGCAGCGACAGCAGCGCCAACGCGAGAGGTAAACGGGGGATGCGCATGACTGGCTCCTGGGTTGGGAATGACAATGGGATGGCGCGGCCGTTTGGCGCGGCGCTTCGCACGGGCGGTGCGGGATTTTACAGGCCGGTTACCGGGAAAGTCCAAATCCGCGTGGGAGGCCTCCGACGGGAGGCCGCGGCTCGCCGCGCTGTCACCTCGCGAGGGGCTTGCGCGGCGGGGTGAGCACCTCCGGAATGCGACCTGGTTCACCGCCTCCGGAATCACCGGGTTCATCTTGCCCGGCATGATCGACGAGCCCGCCTCAACCGCAGGCCCCGTGATCTCGCCAGGACCGGCACGCGACGTCGATGGCGCAGCGGTGCATCGCCCGTCGCGCTTTCCTCCGGGTCGTAGAGCACAATCTACACTTGCGCCGTCCAAGGTCACTCGAAGACGGCCGGCCGATAAACTTTCCTGCCCGAGCGCGCATTCCAACACCCATGAACCAAGCCCTTCTGGCGCCGATCCTGCGCATTGCCGAGCTGCGCGCGCTGGAGCTCAAGTACTCGAGCGCACCGCTCATGGAGCG
>DATKLH010000501.1:0-3676 GCA_035542515.1 Casimicrobiaceae bacterium | reverse complement strand
TCGACGCGATCGTTGTCGGCGGAGGCCTGTCCGGGCTCGCAACCGCATTCCACCTGCAGCGCGCAGGGCTGGCAGTCGAAGTCCTCGAGGCCGGCTCGCGCGCAGGTGGTGTGATCGGCTCGTGCGCGCATGATGCGTTCCTCTACGAAACCGGACCGAACAGCGCGCTCGATACCACGCCGCTGATCGACGCGCTGCTTCGCGACCTCCGCATCCTCGACCAACGGGTCGACGCGAGCGCGCTGTCCAAGCGCCGGTACGTCGTCCGGCGCGGCAGACTCGTCGCGCTGCCGATGTCGCCGCAGGCATTCTTCGGCACGCGGCTGTTCTCGGCGCGCGCCAAGCTCGCGCTGCTGCGCGAACCCTTCGTGCGCGCGGCGGTTGCCGACGCCGACGAATCGATCGCCGAATTCGTGCTGCGTCGGCTGGGACGCGAGTTCCTCGACTACGCGATCGATCCGTTCGTGGCAGGCGTGTACGCAGGCGATCCGGACATGATCTCGGTTCGCGCGGCGTTTCCCCGTCTGCACGCACTGGAGCAGAACTACGGCAGCCTGATCCGCGGGCAGATCCGCGGCGCCCGCGAAAGGCGGCGCTCCGGCGAGACCGCGAAGAACGTCGCGCACAGCTTTTCGTTCCGCGAGGGCATGCATGCGTTGACGCGCGCGCTGGTCGCCAACATCGGCAGCGTGACTCTCGGCGCTTCGGTCGATCGCGTTGCGCCGGCGTCGGGCGGCTGGCGCATCGAAGCGCGGATCGAGCAGCAGCGCGTCGTGCGCGAAGCTCGACGCGTCGTGATGGCGACGCCGGCTTACGCAACCGCGCCGCTCGTCGCATCCTTCGCCGAAGCCACCGCACAGGCGCTGGCCGAAATTCCCTATGCACCGATTGCGGTCGCCGCCAGCGCGTATCGTCGCGCCGATGTCGGGCATCCGCTCGACGGCTTCGGCATGCTGATACCGCGCGTAGAGCGGCGGCGTATCCTGGGCGCGCTCTTCTCGAGCTCGATGTTTCCCGGCCGTGCGCCAGACAACGCCGTACTGCTCACTGCTTTCGTCGGCGGCATGCGTCAACCGGAGCTCGCGCAACGTTCCGACGAGGAGGTCACCGCAATCGTTCGCGACGAGCTTGCGAGCCTGCTTCAGGCCAAGGCGCCGTTGTGGACGACCATCGTGCGCTGGCCACGGGCCATCCCGCAGTACACGCGAGGGCACCTGGAGCGCATCGCGCTGGTCGACGCGGCCTCGCGCGAATTCCGCGGCCTGCACTTCTGCGCCAACTACCGCGGCGGCGTTGCGGTGGGCGACTGCATACGATCGGCGCACGAGCTCGCGCGCAGCATCACCAGCGGAGACCCGCGCGTCGATCCGTTGACGATGGGCGACGCGGCCTAGTCGGTTACTGCCGAGCGTTCAGGTCGCAGTGGCGAGCGCGGCGCCGCACTTCCAGCACAGATCGAAATTCCCCGGCGATTCCTCGCCGCAACTCACGCATCGCAGCGTGCCGCCGCGCCGCGCCTCCGCCTCCATCGTTCGCAGCACGACCATCGCTCGCTCCAGGTCCTGCTCGCGCTCGAGCCAGACCTGCGGTTGCGTGAGGTGCGGAGGGATGTCTCCCGCGATGCTCGACGCATGCTCGTTGAACACGTGCGCGCGGATGCCGGCGTGCTTCAGCCGATCGGCCACGAAATAGGCGTCGAAGCGCTGGCGCGCGACGTAGAAGCGGATCACGCTCGGGCTCCGGACGAGGGCCGCCATTCCATGAGTGCGACGAGGAGCCGCTCGAGCAGCGCTGCAAAACGTGAAGCGCGCGCGGCATCCCAGCGGAAGGGCGGATTCTCGTCCATGTACGCGCTCTGGGCGGTTTCGAGCTGCAACGCATGGATGCGCTGCGCGGGCTTGCCGTAGTTGCGCGTAATGTAGCCGCCTTTGAAGCGACCGTCGACCACGTGACTGAAGTCGGCGGCGGAGTGCAGCAGTCCGGTCGCGAGCTCGCGCACCTCGGGTGCGCAGCTCTGCCCCGCGGAGGTCCCGAGGTTGAGGTCCGGCAGTCGCCCGGAGAAAAAACGCGGCACCTCGGAGCGAATCGAATGCAGGTCGAGCACGATCGCATGGCCATGCATCGCGCGCACGCGATCGATCTCATCGCGCATCTGCGCGTGGTAGGTGTCGAAATACACGGCCTTGCGGGCTTGCGTCTCGGTCGGCGACGGGGACTCGCCTTCGAGATAGATGGGCTCGCGGGCGAAGGTTGCAAGCGGGCAGAGCTCGGTATTGTCGGCACCGGCGTAGAGCGCCTGTCCCGAAGGATCGCGATTGAGATCGACCACGTAGCGCGAATGCGTCGCCACGAGCAAGGTGATGCCCATCGATGGCGCGACCGCGGCAAGCTTCTCCACATGCCAATCGGTGTCCGCAAGATTGCGCGCCTGCGGTGTAAGGCGCATCGCGATCGCGTCGGGGACGTAGCGTCCCGCGTGAGGGACGTTGAGCAGTAGCGGCGCGTCGCCGCGCTGCAGGGTCCAGAGCAGCATCAGGCCTCCTCGGTCGCTCCGCCGAAAATGCGCATGCGACAGCGCGTGCTGCCGATGCGATACGCGAGCTCGGCAGGCTCGCCGACATCCCATACCGCGAGATCGGCTCGCAATCCTGCTTCGATGTGTCCCCGATCCGGAAGACGCAGCGCTCGCGCTGCATTGCGTGTCACGCCGGCGAGCGCCTCGGCCGGCGTGAGACCGAACAGCGTGCACGCCATGCTCAGCATCAGCGTGATCGAGCTCACCGGCGAGGTGCCGGGGTTGCAATCGGTCGCAATGGCGATGGGGACGCCATGCGCGCGCAGCGCAGCGATCGGCGGCAGGCGCGTCTCGCGAAGCGCGTAGAACGCTCCGGGCAAAAGGACCGCTACCGTCCCCGCGCGAGCCATTGCGGCAACGCCGTGCTCGTTCGTCCACTCGAGATGGTCGGCGGAGCACGCATCGTATTGTGCGGCCAACGCTGCGCCGTCGAGGTCCGAGAGCTGGTCGGCATGCAGCTTGACCGGCAACCCGTGCCGATGCGCCGCTTCGAAAACGCGTCGCGTCTGAGCCGGCGAGAACGCGATGCTCTCGCAGAAGGCATCGACAGCGTCGGCAAGGCCCTCGCGCGCCGCCGCGGGGATGGTGTCGTTGCACACGTAGTCGACATAGTCGTCGGCACGACCGGCGAAATCCGCAGGCACGGCGTGCGCGGCGAGCAATGTCGTAGCGACATCGACGCGAGCATGCTTACCCAATTGTCGCGCGACGCTCAACAGCTTGAGCTCGCTCGCGGTGTCGAGCCCGTAGCCGGACTTGATCTCGACCGTCGTGACACCCTCATCGCGCAGGGCCTGGATGCGTGGGGCGCTCTGCGCGAGCAGCGTTCGCGCGTCCGCGGCGCGCGTCGCTCGCACTGTCGCGTTGATGCCGCCGCCCTGGCGCGTGATGTCCGCGTACGATTCCCCGTTCAGTCGCCTCTCGAACTCGCTCGCGCGATTGCCCGCGTAGACCAGATGCGTGTGGCAATCGATCAGGCCCGGCGTGACCCAGCGGCCTTCGAGGTCGATCTCGCGAGTGCCGACCGTCGACGCGTCGAGCGCATCGTCGGCGCCGATCCAGCCGATGCGCCCGTCACGAATTCCGATCGCCGCATTGCGC
>DATKLH010000500.1:0-3123 GCA_035542515.1 Casimicrobiaceae bacterium | reverse complement strand
GCGCTTCGAGGATCTCGTTGCTCGACACCGTGAAGCTGCGTGGAATGCCCTCGGCGAGATTGCGGCCCTTCACTTCCATCTCGCGCACCTCGGAGCCCGGGAACGCGCTGCCGATGGTCTTCTTGATCTGCTCCGCGGTGGTCTCGCCGATCAGCATGCCGTAGTTGCGGCGGATGTAGTTGACGATGGCTTCGTCGAACTTGTCGCCGCCCACGCGTACGCTGCCGGCGTACACCATGCCGCCCAGCGAGATGACCCCCACCTCGGTCGTGCCCCCGCCGATGTCGACGACCATCGAGCCGGTCGCATCGCCCACCGGCAGGTCGGCGCCGATCGCCGCGGCCATCGGCTCCTCGATCAGGTAGACCTTCGAGGCGCCGGCGCCCAGCGCCGATTCACGGATCGCGCGACGCTCGACCTGTGTCGATCCGCACGGCACGCAGATGATGATGCGCGGGGACGGCGAGAACAGCCGCGAATCGAGCACCTTCTTGATGAACTGCTTGAGCATCTGCTCGGTCACGGTGAAGTCGGCGATCACGCCATCCTTCATCGGCCGGATGGCGGTGATGTTGCCGGGCGTGCGCCCGAGCATTTGCTTGGCCGCGAGCCCGACTTCCTGGATCACCTTCTTGCCGTTGGGGCCGCCCTCCTGGCGGATCGCCACCACGGAAGGCTCGTCGAGAACGATGCCCTTGCCGCGGACGTAGATCAGCGTGTTCGCGGTACCGAGGTCGATCGCGAGATCGCTCGAGAAGTAGCCCTTGAAGAAGTCGAACATGAAGCGCGGGTGGTGACGCGACGCGTATGGATCTGAGAGGCTTCCGGAAAACGGGGCCCGTGGGCCGTACGCGCCGGCAATGAGAAATGGGCGCTATGATAACCTATCGTGCTTTGCGTGATGCAGCGATTTGCCGCGGTTTTATGCACGCGGCATGCATGGCGGCCGGTGGCCTCGCGATCGCAGCGTCTTTTCCAGCCGCGTAGCTCCCTGACATGGCCCTCACCCTCGACGACGTGCAGCGTCTTGCGCAGCTTGCGCGCATCGATCTCGATGCGGCGGAAGCGCGCGAGGTTCACGGCAAGCTCGACGCGATCTTCGCGCTCATCAACGAGCTGCAAAGCATCGACACCACCGGTGCGGAGCCGATGTCGCACGCGCAGGACGTGAGCGCTCCGCTGCGCGAAGACGTGGTGAGCGAGAGCGATCGCCACGAGGACTACCAGAAGGTGGCGCCCGCGGTCGAGGACGGCCTCTACCTCGTTCCCAAGGTAATCGAGTAACAATGCTTCGCGCCGCACGCGCGGCGCGAACTTTCGCAACCCGATGGCTTCACGCAGTCCCCTGACCGAACTCTCCGCGGCGCTACGCGCCCGACGTATCTCGGCGGTCGAGGCCGCTCGCGAAGCGCTCGCGCGCGCCCGCGGTGCGCAAGCGAACCTCAATGCGTTCATTTCGTTCGACGAGGAGCACGCGCTGGACGCGGCCAAGGCGGCCGACGCGAAGTTGTCGCGCGGCGAAGGCGGCCCGCTGACGGGCATTCCCATCGCGCACAAGGACGTGCTGATGACCGCAGGGCTCAAGACCACTTGCGGTTCGCGGATGCTCGCCGACTTCGTCGCGCCCTACGATGCGCATGTGGTGGAGCAGTTGAAGCGCGCCGGCACGGTGCTCATCGGCAAGACCAACATGGACGAGTTCGCGATGGGCTCGTCGAACGAGACGTCGTGGTTCGGTCCGGTCCGCAACCCGTGGAACAGCACCTGCGTTCCGGGGGGAAGCTCGGGCGGTTCGGCGGCCGCGGTCGCCGCCGATCTGGTCACGGCAGCGACCGGCACGGACACCGGCGGATCGATCCGGCAACCCGCTTCACTATGCGGCGTCACCGGACTCAAACCCACCTACGGCCTGTGCTCGCGTTACGGGTTGATCGCGTTCGCGTCGAGCCTCGACACGCCCGGTCCGTTCGCCCGCAGCGCCGAGGATTGCGCGTTGCTGCTCAACGCGATGGCCGGGCACGACGCGCGTGACTCCACCTCGCTTGCGCGCGCCAAGGAGGACTACACGCGCGACCTCGACCAGCCCCTCTCCGGGCTGCGCCTGGGGCTGCCGCGCGAATACTTCGGCGAAGGCGTCGACGCCGAGGTCGCGTGCGCGATCGAGCAATCGATCGCCGAGATGGTGAAGCTCGGTGCCAGCAAGGTATCGATCTCGCTGCCTGCGGTAAGACACGCCGTGCCGGTCTATTACGTCATCGCTCCGGCCGAGGCATCGTCGAACCTGTCGCGCTTCGATGGCGTGCGTTACGGCCACCGCGCCGATCGCTACACCGACCTCAACGACATGTACCGGCGCACGCGCGCCGAAGGTTTCGGCGCCGAGGTCAAGCGTCGCATCCTGGTCGGGACCTATGTGCTTTCGCACGGCTACTACGATGCTTACTACCTGAAGGCGCAGCAGGTGCGCCGGCTGATCGCCGATGACTTCCGTCGCGCGTTCACCCAATGCGATGTGATCGTCGGGCCGACCGCGCCGGCCGCCGCGTTCTGCGTCGGCGAGAAGGCGGACGATCCGGTACAGATGTATCTCAACGACATCTTCACCGTCGCGGCGAACCTGACTGGCGCGCCAGCGATGTCGATCCCCTGCGGATTCACCGGCGCCGGGCTTCCTGTCGGTTTGCACCTGCAGGGCGACTACTTCAGCGAGGCACGGTTGCTCGGCGTCGCCCATCAGTTCCAGCGGGTGACGGATTGGCATGCCCGCAAGCCCCCGGGGTTCGGGGCTAGGGGCTAGCGTGCTCAAATGCAGCAAAGTGGCCTGCGCCGCCGCAAAGCACGATGCGGGGAATGTCGGTCGACCGCACACTAGCAACTAATCCCCAATCCCCAGTCCCGCCTTTCGAACATGCATTGGGAAATCGTCATCGGCCTGGAGACGCACACGCAGCTCTCCACCAAGTCGAAGATCTTCTCGGGCGCGTCGACCGCGTTCGGCGCGCCGCCGAACTCACAGGCGTCCGCGGTCGACATCGCGCTTCCGGGCACGCTTCCGGTGCTCAACAAGGGGGCGGTCGAGCGCGCGATCAAGTTCGGACTCGCCGTGGGCGGCAGGATCAACCT
>DATKLH010000499.1:0-6792 GCA_035542515.1 Casimicrobiaceae bacterium | reverse complement strand
TCGCGTTGTCGGGGTTGCGGCGTCAATATCACCGCGTCGAAGTGCGCTTCGTGGCGCACACCACCGAAGCGTGGGAGTTTCCGGAGCAGGAGTTCTTCGAAGTGACCGGCAGTGGCGGAACGGCCGCGTCGTCGGCGTTCGAGCTGGTCGAGAAGATCCTCGCCGAGAAATACAACGTCGCGCAGTACAACGCTTATATGTTCTACGCTTCGGACGGCGACAATGCATCCGACGACCGCGAGCCCGCGGCGAAATCGCTGCACGCGCTGGGCGAGCGCCTCAACTATATCGGCTATCTCGAAACGCGGCCGGGTACGGCGCGCTTCGCGCAGACCGACATGCGCAACATCATGAGCGAGCTCGCGCAAAGCGGCATGCCGGTCGGCAGCCAGGTGGTGTCGGATGTCAAGGACGTCTGGCCCGCGATCCGCCACTTCTTCGTGAATCAGGCCGAGCAGGCGGAAGCGGCATAGAACTCAGCGCCGCTGCGCGGTAATATCCTTTCGAGATGCCTCCCACGACACCGCACGGTGCGGTGGCGCACGGTTTTACGTGCCTTGGTCCGCGAGCGGCGCAGAGCCGCGGCCTCCTTGGATCGGATCGAAATGCGTTCACTGAAGTGTCGGCCGCGCTGCGGGAACTCGCAATTCGCCGGCGATCCCCGGAATCGGGGTCCTTCGCCGGCCACTAGTGCCGCGCCCCGCGCCGATCGCGCTGACCCGCAATCGGGCCAAAGTATCGTGCGAGCCGCTCGAACGTTGTTGTAAGCCACTGTCTAATACCGGCTCGCGAAACTTTGGCCCGTTGACATCATGGATCTCGGCGACTACGCAACACGCATCGAAGAGCTCGCGCGCAAGCTCGGGCTCGAGTACTACCCGGTCGAGTTCGAGCTCGTGCCCGATCGCTTCATGATGGAAACCGCGGTGTACGGCCTCCCGGTGCGCATGCCGCACTGGTCTTTCGGCGTCCGCTACATCCATCAGCTGGTCCAGCGCAACATGGGCAATTCGCGCATCTTCGAGGTGATGTTCCCCGGAGATCCGTGCAAGGCCTACCTCGTCGACGCGAACTCGCTGCCGGAAAACGTGCTGGTGGTTGCGCACGTGCTCGGACACGCCGACTTCTCGCATCGCAACGCGTTGTTCAAGCGCTCGATGGCGATGGCGGGCGGCAAGATCCTCGAGCAGGCCGCCGCGCGCGCCCACCGCATCGAAACGGCGTTGCAGGAACATGGGCAGGACAGGGTGGAAGCGGTGCTCGACGCCGCGCTCGCGCTCGAAGCGCACATCGATGTCAATCGCTTGCTCCATCGTGGATCGTACGAGTCGGCCCCCGGCGAGAAGCCGCGCGGGGAGCCGGAAGCGTTCCAGGAGCGATTCAAGTCGCTGCCGGGACAGCAGCAGGCGGCAGCCAAGGACGAGCCGACGCGGAAAACGGTGCCACCCAAGCCGGAATACGATCTGCTCTGGTTCATCGCGCAGCACGGTCCCGAGCTCGAGGGTTGGGAGCGCGACGTCTTTCTCGCGGTGCGCGAAGAGTCGTTCTACTTCTATCCGGTGTTCGCCTGCCAGATCATGAACGAGGGCTGGGCGTCGTACTGGCACGCGCGGCTGCTGCGCGAGGCGGACTTCCTGCCACAGGATCTGTATCTGTCCGCGATCAAGGCGCACTCCGACGTCGTGCGACCCTACGCGGGCGACCGCACGCTCGCGCTGTCGGTCAATCCCTATCACCTGGGCTTCTCGATGTGGGAGCGCATCGTCGAGCAGCAGGGACTCGACGTCGCGCGTCGCATCTGCGCGGAAGAGGACGACTTCGGGTTCGTGCGCAATTGCCTCGATCCCGAGCTTGCCGAGAAGCTCGATCTGTTCGTCTACGAAGCCTCTTCCGACGGCGAGATCAAGGTGGTGTCGCGCGACATCCACGCCATCCGCGAATCGATTCTCGCGCCCAAGTTCAACTTCGGCTCGCCGCGGGTGGCCGCCACGAGGATGGATGTCGACGGAAGTCTCACGCTCGAGCACGACTACAAGAGCGACGGGCGCGGGCTCGACGTGCAGCGGGCCGAGCGCGTGCTCGACTATGTCGTGCGCATGTGGCGCCGACCCGTGTCGCTGAACACCGTCGACGACCGGGGCAACACCCGCACACTGACCGCCCGGCCGCACTGAAGGCAGGCGCGCTCGACGCTGGGGTGGCGGTTCGCGGAATAACCGCGCGCAAGCTGCGCGCGTGAGGTAAGCTCGCGTCCGCTCGTTCTCCGGCCGAGGAACCCATGCGGTGCGCTTCCACTTGCTCCAGCCTGATCCTGTGCCTAGCCGCGATCGCTCCCGCCTGCGGCGAGGTGAAGCAGTCGACGGCGGACAACTTCGTCATTGTTCATAGCGTGCAGGTCAAGGCAGCGCCCGCCAAGGCGTACGCGGCGATCGCCGAGCCCAATCGCTGGTGGAACGGCCAGCACAGCTATTCCGGCAACGCGGCCAACTTCACGCTGAAAGCCGAGGCCGGCGCGTGCTTCTGCGAGCGGTGGAACGGCAGCAGCGTCGAACACGGGGTCGTGATCATGGCGCTGCAGGATCGCCTCCTTCGATTGCGCGCGCCGCTCGGACCGTTGCAGGGACGCGGGCTGAACGCCGTGCTGACCTTCGAGGTCAAGCCCAGGGACGACGGTGCAGCAATCGAGCTCACCTATGTCGTCAACGGGTCGAGCGCGAGCGCGCTCGACAAGAGCGCGCCTGCTGTCGATGGCGTGCTCGGCGAGGCGCTCGCCCGACTTGGTCGCTATATCGACACCGGCAAGCCGGACTCGGGAAGCTAGCGCCTCACAGCAACAGGAACGCCGTGGCGGCGATCAGCGTTGGCGCGAGCGATGCGAGCAACAGCTTCGACGCGCTGATCGTGTTCCCGGGGAAGTGCCTGCGCACGATCGAGTAACCCGCCGGGTTCGGAGCGTTCGCGATCACGGTGAGACCGCCACCGGTGACGGCGCCTGCGACGAGCGCATACTTGAATGCGTCGCTCAAGCCTTCCACGAGCGAACCCAGGTAAGTGAGCGCCGCATTGTCGGTTACGGCGGTGAGCGCGATTGCCGCCCAGAAGATGGCGTCGGCGCTCATCCTCAGCAGCAGCGGCTCGAGCCACCATTTCTGCAGGCCTCCGATCACCACCAGACCTGCAAGAAAGAAGGCGACGAGCAACGCCTCGCGCAAGATCAGGTTGTCGTGGTGTCGTGGGTACGCCGCGCTGTAGCCGAGAAACAGCAGCAGCACGCCCATGAACATCGCAGGGTAGTGCGCGAACAGCACCACCGCGGCGAGGAACAGGACGGTTGCGATCATCGCTCCGACCGGCACGCGGTCCTGGGTTGCTTCCGTCTCGGCCGTTGCATGCGCGCGTATCTCGTTGCGGAACGCGGCCGTCACGAGGACTGCGTTGACCAGCACGGCGATCGCGGCCTTCCAGCCGAATTGCGAGAACATGTGGGCGGTATCCCATGCCCACTTGCCCGCGACCATGAGCACGGGCGGAGCGGCGAACGAGGTCAGCGTCCCGCCGATCGAGATGTTGACGAACACAACGCCAAGCGTCGCGTACTTCAGCGACTCGGAAACGTGGAGTCGGAACACGCGGTCGCGCAGCAGGAGGGCCGCGAGCGTCATCGCGGCCGGCTCGGTGATGAACGAGCCGAGCAGCGGCAGGAACGCAAGCGCGACGCAGTAGGTGGCGAGCGATCGGTCGAGCGGCAGGATCCGTGCGAGCGCCCTCACGCACGCTTCCGACAGCTCGAGAATCGGACGGCTTCCCGCGACCACCATGATCGCGAACACGAACATGGGCTCGGTGTAGTCGCGCGAATCGACATATCGAAGCGCAGGCTCGAAGCCAATGAGCCCGAACAGCGCGACGATCAACACCACCGCCCAGAAGCCGAACACGATCTCGACTTCGGCGAGGAGGTGAAACATTCCGCCATGCCGCGGGAAGCGCTGCGACAATCGCTCGAACGGGCCGGTTGCGAAGGTGTGGATCAGCGCGAGGGCGAAGACCAGCGCGGCGGTGGCGTCGAGGAAGGAGGGCGCCATGCAATGGTGAGATTCGAATTTATGTTGCCGCAGCGAAACTCGGCGATAGCCGATAGGCGATGGGTCGTGGCGAACATCTCGGTCGTCTGCACAGCCAGGTGCCGACACTGGCACGCGATCTTCACCTCGACAACGGCCAATGATTGAGGCGGCGGCACGGACAAGTGCTTACGCCATCCTGCTGCCTCTATCGCCTATCGCCCATCGCCCATCGCCTATCAACCTAGCGCCATGCGGTCAGTGGTACATCAACCCCCCGCGCACCTTCCCGCGGAACACGTAGTACGACCAGAACGTGTAGAGGAACACCAGCGGGAGCAGGAACATGGTTCCTACGGCGAGGAAGGTCTGTGTCGACGGCGATGACGCGGCATCGCGCAGCGTGATGACATATGGCACCACATAGGGAAACAAGCTGATGCCGAGCCCCAGATAGCACATCGCGAACAATCCCATGGCTCCGATGAACGGGAGGTACTCGGCGTTGCGCCGCAGCCCGCGCCAGGTCGCGAATGCGATCAGTGCAGTGAGGACGGGCACCGGCGCGAGCAGCGCGATGTTGGGCCAGCTGAACCAGCGCTGCGCGACAAATGGCTGCAGCAACGGCGTCCAGATGCTCACCATCGCGATGAACGCGAGCACACCGAACAGCGCGATGGTGGCGGCTTGACGTGCCCAGCGCTGCAGTTCGCCTTCGGTCTTCAACACGAGCCAGGTCGCGCCGAGCAGCACGTAGCCGAAGACCAGTCCGACTCCGGTGAGCAGCGGGAAGGGCTGCAGCCAGTAGAGCGTGGTGCCGGCAAACGCGCGACCAGTCACGGGGAATCCCGACACGTAGGTTCCGAGCACGACCCCTTGGAAGAACGTCGCGGTCAGCGAGCCGACGAAAAACGAGCGCTCCCACCAGTGTCGTGCACGTTCTGTCTTGAGTCGGAACTCGAATGCGACGCCGCGGAAGATCAGCCCGAGCAGCATCATGAGCAACGGAAAGTACAGCGCCGGCAGCACGATCGAGAACGCGAGGGGAAACGCGGCGAGCAAACCCACGCCTCCGAGCACGAGCCACGTTTCGTTGAAGTCCCACACCGGTGCGACGCTGTCCATCATCAGCCCGCGCCAGCGCTCGTCGGGATCCGCGAAAGGAAAGAGGATGCCCACGCCGAGGTCGAACCCGTCGAGCAGCACGTACATGAATACGCCGACGGCGAGAATCAGCGTCCACAGCGGCACCAGATCGATCGTCATGAGAGTCGTGCCTCCGTCCGGGCTCCGGACAACGGACGCGCCGGCCGCTCGCCGAGCGCTGCGTCGCGCGTTTCCACTTCCACGGGCGGACCCGCGCGGGCGAGCCGCGCCATGTAGAAGATGCCCGCGCCGAATACGATCAGGTACACCACGATGTAGATCGCGAACGAAATCATGACATCGCTCGTCGCGAGCGTCGGCGAAACGCCGTCGCGCGTGCGCATGAGTCCGTATACCAGCCACGGCTGGCGACCCACTTCGGTCACCGTCCAGCCCGCGACCACCGCCAGGAAGCCGGCCGGCAGCATCACAATGCACGCGTTGAGGAACGCTGGCGTTTCGTAGAGACGTCGGCGCATCCTCAATATCGCCGCCCAGACGACCAATGCCAGCATCAGCAGCCCCATTCCGACCATGATGCGAAACGAGAAGAACACGGGCAGGACGGGGGGACGCTGGTCGCGCGGCACCGACTTCAGACCCTGCACCGTCGCATCGATGTCGTGCTTCAGGTAAAGGCTGGCGAGCCCGGGAACGGCAATCTCGGCGCGATTGGTCTCCGCATTGCTGTCGGGGATCGCGAAGAGCACAGCCGGTGCACGTGCCTGCGTATCCCACAAGCCTTCCATCGCCGCGACCTTGATCGGCTGGTGCTCGACGCTGTTCACGCCGTGAAGGTCGCCCAGCACGACCTGCAGCGGAACGAGGACCCCCAGCAGACCGAGCGTCATGCCGAGCGCGGAGCGTGCTTCGTCGATATGCACGCGTCGTTTCAGGTGCCAGGCCGACACACCGGCGACAACCAACCCCGTGGTCACGAAGAAGCCCACGACTGTGTGCGCGAGACGATAGGGGAACGATGGGGTGAAGATGATGCGCACCCAATCGGCGGGGAAGAAACGCCCATCGATGACGGCATGACCCACCGGCGTCTGCATCCAGCTGTTCATCGCGAGGATCCAGAACGACGAAAAGATCGTGCCCGACGCGACGAAAGCCGCGGCGGCGAAATGCACCCACGGCGGCACGAGCTTTCGGCCGAACAGCAGGATGCCCAGGAAGCCGGCTTCGAGGAAGAATGCGACGAGCGCCTCGTAGGCGAGCAGCGGACCGAACACGTTCGCGCCGGCGTCGGAGAAGCGGCTCCAGTTGGTTCCGAACTGGAACGGCATCACGATTCCGGAGACCACGCCCATGCCGAAGGACACGGCGAATATGCGCGTCCAGAAGACCGAAAGGCGCAGGTGCAACGGGTCCCGTCGCCAAAGGTAGAGCCCTTCGAGCACGACGATGAAACCCGAAAGCCCGACGGTGAACGCGGGCAGCAGGATATGGAACGCGATGACGAACGCGAACTGCAGGCGCGACAGCAATACCGGATCGAGATCCACTGCATCTCCCGTAGCGGTGAGCCCATCGCGGCGCGCGCTCAACGGGTGCGCGGCCGGGCTGCTGAAGCGAG
>DATKLH010000498.1:0-8568 GCA_035542515.1 Casimicrobiaceae bacterium | reverse complement strand
CGGCCAGGGTGTTGAAATGCGAGCGCATGAACAATACGAGCGCGAAGACCGCGAACGACGTCGTTGCGAACACGCGCGGGTCGACCCGATGGATGGTGCGGCCGACCACCGGACTCAACAGGATCGCGAGCAGGCCGACCGGTGCGAGCACCCAGCCCGCGAGCGTTGCCGTGTAGCCCATGTATTGCTGCAGCCACAGCGGCAGCAGCACGACGTTGCCGAAGAACACGCCGTAACCGAGCGACATCGCGACGGCACTCGTCCAGAAATTGCGACGGGCGAACAGGCGCAGGTCGACCACCGGGTGTTCCTCGGTGAGCTCCCACACCACGAAGAAGGCGAAGCCGACCACCGCGGCGACGGCGAGCGTCACGATCTGGCCCGACGCGAACCAGTCGAGGTCCTTGCCCTTGTCGAGCATCACTTGCAGCGAGCCCACCCACAGCACGAGCAATCCGAGGCCGACCATGTCGATGGGCAGCTTGTGCGTCGCCGTCTCGCGCTCGCGATAGATGGTCCAGGTCGCGAACGCGGCGACCGCTCCGACGGGGATGTTGATGTAGAAGATCCACGGCCACGAGATATTGTCGGTGATCCATCCGCCGAGCAGCGGACCCACCACCGGCGCGACCAGCGTGGTGATCGACCAGATCGCCAATGCGCTGCCGGCCTTGGCTTTCGGATAGCTCGCCAACAGCAGCGATTGCGACAACGGGATCATCGGGCCGGCGACCGCGCCCTGCAGCACGCGAAACACGATCAGGAGCGGCAGCGACGGCGCGAGTCCGCAGAGGAACGACGCGATCACGAACAGCAGCACGGAGGTGACGAAAAGCCGCACCTGCCCGTAGCGCTGCGTGAGCCATCCGGTGAGCGGCAGCGAGATCGCGTTGGCCACGCCGAACGACGTGATGACCCAGGTGCCCTGGTCGGGGGACACCCCGAGGTCGCCGGCGATCGCGGGAATCGACACGTTGGCGATCGAGGTGTCGAGCACGTTCATGAACGTCGCGAGCGACAGCGCGATCGTCGCGAGTGCCAGCATTCCGCCGCGAAGTGGCGGCGGGGAGCCGTTGGCGCCGTTGTTGGTAGCCATTGCCGTTCCTTGCCGCCTACAGCGACTTGTTGTTGGCCGCCGTCACCGAGCGCTTGGCGGCCGCGAGTCCGACCGTGCGAACCCGTTCCTCGGGTCCCTTGGCCATCGAGCGAACCGGTGCGCTCTCGTTGGCGGCGATGATGTCGCGCACGCGTTGATTGGCACCCGCATCGAGCGTGTCGAAGACCGTGGTCGCGTAGGCTGTTTTGCTTTGCGCCAGTTCCGGCAGGCGCTCGCCATCGCGTTGATGCGTGTCGATGTCGACCTGCATCGACAAGCCGATCTGCAGCGGATGCTGCGACAGCTCGCCGGGATCGAGGGCGACGCGCACCGGAACGCGCTGGACGATCTTGATCCAGTTGCCGGTCGCGTTCTGTGCGGGCAACAGTGCGAAGGCAGAGCCCGTTCCGGCGCCGAACCCCGCGACCTTGCCGTGGTAGACGACCTTGCCGCCGTACAGGTCCGCGCTGAGCGTGACGGGCTGTCCGACGCGCATGTTGGCGAGTTGCGCTTCCTTGAAGTTCGCGTCGACCCACACCTGGTCCAGAGGAACGATCGCCATCAGCGGAGTTCCGGGACTCACGCGTTGACCCAGCTGCACGGCGCGCTTGGCGACAAAGCCGCTGATCGGCGCGGGCAGCTGCGTGCGACCGTAGGTCAGGTACGCGTCGCGCAGCTGCGCCGCGGCCTTCAGCACGTCGGGATGGTTCTCGACCGTCGTGCGGTCCACACGCGCGCGGTTCGCTTCCAGTTGTTGCTGCGCGGCCACGAGCGCCGCCTTCGCGCCGTCGACTGCTTCGCGCGCATGATTCAGCTCCTCGGCCGAGATGGCACCCGAGGTTGCGAGACGTTCGCGACGAACCAGGTCGTCGTTGGCGCGATCGAGGTCCGATTGACGCACTTCGACGGTCGCCTGCAGTTGCGCGGTGGTCGCGAACAGGCTGCGCACCTCGCGCACGGTCTTGCCGAGCTGCGCTTCGGCCTGGTCGAGCGCGACGCGTGCATCGGCAGGATCGAGTTGCACGAGCACCTGGCCGGCCTTGACGAATTGCGTGTCGTCGGCGCCGATCGATACCACCGTGCCGGCGATCTGCGGCGTGATCTGGACCACGTTGCCGCTGACATAAGCGTCGTCGGTCGACTGCGTGTTGCGCAGCGCGATCGCCCAGTAAGCGCCATAGGCGATGCCGATCAGCGCAAAGGCCCCGCCGACGATGGCGAGCCAGCGCTTGCGCTTGCTACGCACCGGCGTGGGTGGGGTTTGAGAAGCCGTGGCTTGCGTTTCGTTGCTCATTGCTCTTCCTTCGAATAGCCGTGTACCTGTCGAGGCTCAGCGTCCGTAGATCGCGGATGCGGCCCGCTGGGCGAGCACCAGCTCGACATTCGATGCCGGTGCGTCGCGCAGCACCCAGCGCTGTCCGTACAGCGCCAGGACCCCCAGCGCGAGGACGAGCGCGATCGCGGCGAGGCGCGCCTTGCGCGAGTTCCCGCGTGGACCACTGCTGCGTGGACAGCTCATGGTGTTCCCTTCATTTCCCTGCGGCGGCGACCACCGGCGTGGGCTCGAAGCCCCCACCCAGCGCGCGCACCAGGTTGATCGACAGCGCGAGCTCGCGTGCCTTGAGATCCGCCTCGAGGCCTTCCTGCACGAGCAGCGGTTGTTCGGCGGAAAGCACCTGCAGGTAGTTGCCGATGCCTTCGCGATAGCGCATGAGCGCGAGGTCGTAGGCTTCCTGCGCGGTTGCGAGCGCCTGCCGCTCCTGCGTGCGTTGCTCGTCGACGCTGCGCAACGACGTGACCTGATCGACGACGTCGCGCATCGCGTCGGCGAGGCCCTGGTTGTACTGCTCGACCACGATGTCGTAATCCGCGTCGCGGCCGGCGAGATTCGCGCGCAAGCGCCCGGCGTCGAAGATCGGCAGCGTGACCGCCGGGCCAACGCCCGCCATGCGGCTTGCCGCCGAAAGCAGGTTCCCGCCACCGAAGGTTTGCAGGCCGACGAACGCGAGCAGGTTCACGTCGGGGTAGAACTGCGCCTTGGCCGATGCGACGTCCTTTTGCGCGGCCTCGATGCGCCAGCGCTGTGCGGTCAGGTCGGGTCGACGACCGATCAATTGCGCCGGCAGCACGCTCGGCAACGCCGGCGGCTCAAGCAGCGCTGCCGTCGGTCGTGCGATCGCGAGTCCGCGGTCCGGACCCTGGCCCATCAGCGCGGCGATCTGGTTGCGTGCCAGCCCGATCGCTTCGTTGAGTTGCGCGATCTGCTCGCGCGTGGCCGGAAGCGCCGATTCCGCCTGCTTGAGCTCGGTGCGCGAGTCGATGCCTGCGGCGTTGCGATCCCGAGTCAGTGCGTAGATGCGCTCGCGCTCCTCGAGCGTGTGCTGCGCGATGTCGAGCTGCAAGTAGGCGCGCTCGAGCTGGACATACGCTTGCGCGATGCTCGTCGACAGCGCGAGGCGCGTGGCGTACGCGTCGACTTCGGAAGCCTTGGCCTGGCCGAGCGCCGCCTCGTATGCGGAGCGGTTCTTGCCCCAGAAGTCGAGCTCCCATCCCAGCGTGAGCTGAAGCTGGTTGAGCGTCGCGTTGGTTCCCGCGAACGGAGGAGGTGTCGTGCCATGCTCGGGCAGCCGCTGCGCCTCCGACGATGCGCTCGCATCGACCCGCGGATACAGCGTCGCTTCGGCGCCTTGCGCGAACGCCACTGCCTTGCGTGTCCGGGCTTCCGCGATGCGCAGCGTCGGGCTGTCGGCCAGTGCCTCGGTCACCAACGCGTCGAGCTGCGGGTCGCCGTACGACTTCCACCAGTCCTGAGCGGGCCACGCGGCGGGCGAGAGATGCCCGCCGGCAAGCGACTGCTGCGCGCTCAGCCGGTCGGCGGACTGGAGCTTCGACTCCGGCGCGAGGCCTTGCATGCTTGCGCAGCCGGTCGCAACGAATGCGGCGATTGCAAGCGCAACGGTCGATCGGATGCGCATGTCACGCTCCGCGCTGGCGCGCGCGATACAGCCAAAGCGCGGCCGCGACGAGCGAGCCGCCAGGAAGCGCGAGCGCGATGAGGTAGGGCGCCGCGGCTGCCGCGCGTCGCTTGAAGGTCGTCAGACGTGTCTTGTTCATGGTCTTTCCCAAACCTCGTTGCCTTGGCTGATAGTGCCTAGGCAACTATTTCCACAAAAAATCAGATGTTTGCAAGGATCCGCAACAGGTACGACTCCAGCTCCCGCACCTCGCCTTTGGTGAACCCGCGGAGGAAGCGGTTGACGACGGTCAGCGCCGCGTCGTAGAGCTTCGGGTACACCGCCTTCCCCTCCGCGGTTACGGCGAGGGAGGTCTTGCGGCGGTCCTCGGGATGCTGCACCCGCCGGATCAGCTTCTTCTGCTCCAGGCGATCGAGCATCCGCGTCATCGCACCTGGGTCGTAGGAGATTCCGCGGCACAATCCCGACGCCGAATCGACTTCGCCGCGCATCAGCAACTTGAGAATGAAGAACTGCGCCGACGTGATGTCGAAGGGCGCGAGCTCGCGGTCGACCGCCTCGATGAATTCGATGCGTACGCGGGTCACCGTGCGGAACACGCTTTCCGGTTCCGGGATGGTTGCGCTGGCCGCCTTGGGTTCGTTCAGGGTGTCCATGCTCCGCCTTTTAGTTGATCGGATTATACTGCCTAGGCAATAGTTGTCAAGGCTTATTTTGTCAAGGCAACCGTTGCCTCGACAATCAAGGACTTGGCGATCCGCCGGCCAGCCAGGCAGCGCCGCGGCGGTACAGCGCCTCCACTTCCGGCCCTTTCAGGCCCGGCATGTCGACCTTTACCGCATAGCCGATGCGCGTTTGCGCGTAGGCCAGGTGGCGATAGCCTTCGGGGAAGCGCTCGAGCAGCGCCATGTCCAGTTGCGGCACGCGTCCCGGCGTGACGGGGTCGAGGCGGTCCTTTTCGTAGATCGGCTGGCGCAGGACGATCCGCCAGTTCCCTGCGCGCTTCTCGAAGAAATCGTAAAAACGGCCCGTGCACACGACGTCGCACTTCACCGATTCGACCTCGGCGCGCTGCGAGATGGTCATCTTGGTCTGCGCGACGGCGCGCGTACCGCGGCGATCGATCGAGGTGCCGCCGAGGAAGTGCAGGATGCTCACCCCGCGTGCCCATCCTTCGCGGCTAACCCGGATGAAATCGCGTGCCGGTCCCTGGAACCAGGTGGCCATCATCACGCCGTCGTCGTGCCATACGGTCGCGAAGCGTTCCCAGTCGCCGGCATCGCGCCAGACGACCCAGTTCTGCACCACCGCTCGGATCGCGAGATCGTCCAGCGCGTCGTTGTCCATCGTGAATCCCCGAAGGCGGCCCGCGCGAGGTGCGCGTTACGCGCGCAACAATAAGGCGCCTGCGCACGTGACGCAATCGAGCGCGCGACAAGCGCACGGCGCGTCGGAAGCGTCGCGGTGTGTCTAACCGCCCGTGCGAACTTCGCGCACGAGGCTTGCCTGCTGCAGGTGGTGGATCGCGATGTCGATCGCGTCGTGACCGTCGGGCGACCTGAGACGGCTTTGCTGCATCAGCGCCGCAAGATCGAGCGATGCGATTGCCTGCGCATCCGAGCGCAGGAACACGCCTGCGATCGCGCGCTGCACCTGCACCGATCGCGTGCGCGGAAACAAGGTAGCGAGTTCTGCGAGCGCCTCGCGATCCGATAGTCGGAGCCTCCCCACCGTGTCGAGTGCGCGGACTTGTGCGCCCGGGTCGTTCATGCGCGCGATCTGCCCGATCGCGGCCCGCAATTGCTCGACCGTGCCGATGGGCCGGTGCTGGAAGTAAACCTCCGCGAACCGGACATCCTGCTCGTTGCTGCTGCTCAGTGCGAGCAGCATTCGCGCATGATCTTCGGCGCTGCCCAGGCACGCGAGCGCGGCAGAGCGGTCGGTGTGTCCCTCCACGTCCGTCGCTTGCCGAAGCTGTGCCAGCGCGCCGTCGAGTTCCCGGGCGTCGAGCGAGCAGGCGAGGTCCACGTCCGGCAACGACATCGCCGGCTTCGCCAGCAGATCGCGCAGCAGGGCGGCGAGCTCGCTGCGACGGCCGTCGTCATCGAGCCACCCGAGCCGATAGCCGATCTGGATCATGCGGGCGCGAATCGCGGGAGAGTCCGCATCGCGCGCGAGTGCCAGGTAGCGCTCGCGCGCGGCCCGATCGTGGGCGACATCGTCGAGCGCTGCCGCAAAATCAGGCTGCTGACCGGCATCGGCCGGGAGCGTCGCGAAGAATGTTTCGATGCGTTCGAAGAACAATCGCGCTTGCGCCATCTCGCCGTCGAGCAACTGGTGAATGAAGCGCAGCTTTTGCGCAGGCGACTGTCGATCGTCGACGAACTCGCAGACCTGGCCGCGGTATTTCATCACCGGGTCGGAGGTCGGGATGCCGTCCACCACCGCCATCGAATGCGCGGCGAATTGTCCGAGCAGGCGATGGTTCGGGATGCCGGTGCCCACTTCACCGCGACCGCCCGCGAAGTAGCGGTTGAGCAACCCCGCGGAAGTCGGACCGAGCGGCGCAACCGCCGAGAATCCATACACGGCTGGCACGCCAGCGAAGATGCGCCGCATGACGTCGCGGTTGCTGTCGCGATGCAGCTGGACGAGCTGCTGAGCGAGCCGCTGCGCTTCAGGTGCACCGTGTCCCGAGCGTTCGAGGCTGCGCAGGATCTCGCCCGGCGCACTCTTGCCGGGATCCGGACTGAGGCTCGTGCATCCGAACAGGTACACCTCCTTGAGATGCGAAAACAGGCCCGGGCAGCTGTCGCTGCACGAGGCGCGTTCCATCTCCTGCACGGGAAGGTACTCGCGCGCTTCGAGCTTGTCGGAGAAGAAGTCGTGGCCGTTGAAGTGCCCCGAGACGATCAGGATGTCGCAACTGATCCTGCGTTGACACGCGGCCGCGAGCCAGTCGGGCCGTCCGTGTTGCACGAGCTCGACGAACTCGTACTGGTCGGCAGGCAGATAACGGCGGAAGGCTTCCTTCTCGTCGGGCGAGTTCACCGTGATCGTGCAGACGGTGCGCTTGCTTGCGATCGCGTCGTGCGACCACGCTGCCGCGGCAAGGGCGACGAGCACGATGAACTGGACGACGATGGACATCGAAGGAAACCGCGGGCGGCGCAGACAGGCGCGCTGCATGCAAAGCGCTTGCCCGCCTTAACTGCATGAATCGGTGCGGGCACGATCGCATCGCGTGAGCCGAATGGACTGCAGCCGGTGTAGGGCCGTGCGCACGCGTAGGCGCTCGACCGCCAGCCCGATGAGGCGAACGCCGACAAAGGTAACGGAACAATCAGGCAGGCGGTTCGTTCCAGCACGACGTGCTGCAATCGAACGGTAGGCGCGAAGAGGTCGGTGCCCGCTCGACTTCCAGCCTACGCCTCCCAGCCTCGGAACGAGACCGACCGCCGCATGCGTTATTGCGGCGAGTCAAACTTACGACGAACCGTCCGGGGTATTGACCGAACGTTCAACACATCGCGCGGGCAGGTTACTTGCATTGGCGTTGCACCGTCGTCCGTCAGCGTGGGCTGCGCGGACGCCATCATCCAGGAGACCTTTCGATGAATACCATCCAACGGAAGCTCGTTTCGGCCGCGCTCGTCGCCGGTCTGGGCGTCGTGACCGCAGCGACCTCGCTCGCGCAGGGCATGTCGTCGTCGAGCAGCACGGCAACGGCGCCTTCGGATCAAATGCAGCAACCGAGCGGCAGCACGCCCTCGACAGCGGGAAGCAGCTCATCGTCCGGCACGAGCAGCGCCGGCCCAGGCGCATCGACCGGTGCCATGTCCCCGGGCACGAGTGGGGCGATGCCAGGCAGCGCCGCGCCGTCGGCCACTCCATCGACGACGCCGAGCGCGACCGGAACGAACACCGAGAGTCCCGCGCGCCGCATCTTCGACCAGCTCGATACCAACCACGACGGCATGTTGTCGTTCGAGGAGTTCTCGCGCGCGACGATCCAACAGCGTTGAAACACGCGAGCACGTTGGAGCCCGTTGCGCTGGCGGCGGGCTCTCACACTCAGTGCGCCCTGCGCTCACAACCTTCGTGCACGTCATCGCGGCGTGCAGCGCCGACCTTCGCATGGGAAAAGCCGCGCCCGTCTCGCGGCTTCCCGGCTTCGGCCAATCCTCAGAACAGACCGCCTCGCAGCGTCAAGGTGGCTGAACGATCCACGCCGAAGTACGACGCGCTGATCGGCACCGAGGTGGTCCTGCGCACGCGGGAAGTCGTGATGGAGAAGGTCACCGAGGTCTTCCCGGCCGGCACGATCACCGATGCGGGAACCGTGACGAGTGTCGAGTTGCCGCTGGTGAGCGCAACCGTGGCACCGGTTGCTGGCGCTGCAGAAGTGAGCGTCACGGTGCCGGTGGCCTTGGTGCCTCCAGTGATGGCCGTTGGGGATACCGAAAGCGATGCCAAGGCCGCGGCTGCTGCTGGATT
>DATKLH010000497.1:0-16772 GCA_035542515.1 Casimicrobiaceae bacterium | reverse complement strand
CCGGTCCCTGTGCCGGCACCGCGCGTCCCTTGAGAAGCACGCGGATGTATTGCGCGTTGTCGAACGCCATGCTGATCGCCCTTCGCAGGGCGACGCGCTCCGGCGTGTACCCGCCCACCACCGGATCCTGCATGTTGAAGTAGATCCACCACGTGTTGGGTCGCAGCAGGATGTCGTGCACGATCCCTTGCGCCGCCAGCGCGGGCCTCAGCTTGCCGTCGTCCAGCGCCTGCTCGGTGAGGTCCACCGGCAGGATGTCGAGGAAATCGAGCTCGCGATTGAGGAACGCGAGCAGACGCGCCTGCCCTTCCTCGATGATGTTGATCTCGATGCGTCCCGCGAACGGCAGCTTGCGACCCTTGAGCTCGGCGCCGACGCTCTTGAACTTGTCGGGGACCGGGCCGGCTGGCGTGTAGGTGACGTCGCGAAAGCTGGGGTTGGCGAGCAGCACGGTTCGCGCGCTGCGACGATACTCGCCAAGCATGTAGGGTCCGGTGCCGACCGGATGCGCGCCGATGTCCGCGCCGTAGGCTTCGACCACCTCGCGCGCCTGCGCCGCGACATTGGGTACGGCGAGGACGTAGGGGAAGCGCAGGTCCGGAGCGGTCAGGCGTATCCGCAGGGTGTATCGATCGACCACCTCCAGGCCGGCCAGTGGCGCATCGTAGTCGAACTTGCCGCCGTTCTGCGCGCGCGTTCGCGCCCCGTCGCCACCGACCAGCTTGCCTTCGAACAGCCAGATCCAGGGGGATCGCGTCGCCGGATCGAGGATGCGCTTGATGCCGTAGGCGAAGTCGTTCGCGGTGAGCTCGCGCCGGCGTCCCTTGAACGCGGGATCGGGCGTGAAGTAGATGCCCTTGCGGACCCGACAGATGTACACCTTGCCCCCCTCCTCGACGGTGGGCATGGCTTCCAGCGCGCGCGGGACCAGAACCACCGGCCGGGCCAGGTAGTCGTAGTCGAGCATCGGGTCGAAAACGTTTTCGATCACCGCATCGGAGGCTGCATCCGACGCGAAGGCCGGATCGAAGCTGGTCTCGGCGATGGACATCGCGACGCGGAGAACCTTGGTTGCATCCGCCGCGTGGGCAGCCGATGCAAGCAGCAGAACCGCCGCCGCCGAGGCGATGCAAAGGCTGCGCAGGCGGGAGGGGTCCCGCGAAAAGGACATCGGATTCATAATCGCGGCCCCGATGTTAGCAGCGGAGGCGCGTCGAGCGCCGTAAGCTGCGCAGGCCTACAATCGACCGTTGCGTATCCCGGCGCGTCGCCGGATTACCGGAGCAGTCCATGCGTTTCGTTGCCCCTCTCGCGCGGCTTGCCGCCGTGCTCCTGTTCCCGATAGTCGCGTATGCCGGCGACCCGCTGCCGGCCAACCCGCCTCAAGGGCTTGCGATTGCGACCTTCGCAGGCGGCTGCTTCTGGTGCATGGAAGCGCCGTTCGACAAGCTGCCCGGCGTGAAATCGACCACGTCGGGTTACACCGGCGGCTTTCGCCGCAATCCGACCTACGAAGAAGTCTCGTCGGGAACCACCGGCCATGCCGAGTCGGTCCAGGTGCTCTACGATCCGAAGGTGGTGAGCTATCAGAAGCTGCTCGATGTTTACTGGCACAACATCGACCCTACCGTGAAGGATCAGCAGTTCTGCGATCACGGCAATCAGTACCGGACTGCGATCTTCGTGCACAACGAGGAGCAAAAAAAGCTCGCCGAAGCGTCGAAGGCCGCGCTCGACAAGGAGCGGCCGTTCAAGGAGCCGATCGTCACGGAGATCGTGCCGGCCGGCGAGTTCTGGCCGGCGGAGGAGTATCACCAGGACTACTACAAGAAGAATCCGGTGCGGTACAACTACTATCGGTCGGGATGCGGTCGCGATCGGCGCCTGGAACAGCTATGGGGGAGCGCGGCGGGGCATTGAAACGCGGCGCCACGTGGCCGCGATACGGGGTAGGCGACGGGCGACAGGTCCTCCAGGCAATGGCGCCGAAAGCCTATCGCCCATCGTCTATCACCCATCGCCCATCGCCCATCGCCTATCGCCCATCGCCCATCGCCTTCTCTGGACAGACATGGACATGAAACGCATGACCGGCGGCAATCTGCGCGCCGCCGGATACGACGCGAGCGCTCGCAAGCTGGTGGTGGAGCTTACGTCGGGCACCTACGAATACCAGGGGATCAGCGCCGAGACGTGGCGACGTTTTTCGACGGCGTCGTCGCCGTGGAGCTTCTTCCGCGACAACATCGAAGAGGAGTACGCGGCGAAACGCGTGCGGTAGCGCGGCCTACGGATAGGCACCGCGACGGCGATAAGCGCACAAGCAAGGCTCGCCTGCCGTCTGCGCGAACACGCACGCGATATGCACGCAAGCGAAGTTCGCGACCGACGCAACGCGTCGGTCGCGAGGTCCGTCTGGTAGGTTCTTATTGCACCTGCAGCTTGCGCCCGCTGTGCGCAGGCTTCTTCACCAGCTTCAGCTCCAGCACGCCGTTGTCGTACTTCGCTTCGCTCGCCTCTTCGTCGAGCTCCGCCGGCAGCGTGAAGCTGCGGTACAAGTTGCCGTAGTAGCGTTCCGAGCGCAGCACGCGCTCGCCATCCTTCTGCTCGCTTTCGCGCTTCACTTCCGCGGCGATCGTGACTTGGTTGCCCTCGACCGCGACGTGAATTTCGTCCTTCCTGGCGCCGGGCACTTCGGCCAGGACGGTATAGCCTTTCTCGGTCTCCTTGACGTCGACCTTGATCGATGCCGGTGTCGTGGTACGGTCGCCGCGGACGGGCCGGAGAAAGCCGCGGAAGAGCTCTTCGAGCGGGGCGTCGCCAAAGGGATCGTAGACCTGCAGAGTCGCCATGGTGTCTCCTGTAGGTATGTTCAGGGGTTGGGTGAAGGCCTCCCTCCGCCCACGTCTGTCGGCGGCCGGCCATGCACTACGCAATCTGTGGCTTGGCAGCAAAACATTCAAGCCCCAGCCGCCGCCGCCCTCCGCGCGCAAGCTTGACGCCGGTCAACCGCCGATTGCTCAACCGGGAGCGAACTGCCCGATAATGCGGGCGAGGAGTCCCCATGACGACCAACCGCAAGCCGCTCGGCGCCGACGAGCGTGCCGCGCTGCACGCGAAGCTCGTCGATCGACAGCGTCACCTGCGCGCCGAGATCGCGAAGCTGTTGCGCACCCAGGACGACCCGCGCGTGGTGGGCATGCGCAATCAGATGGAGGAGACCGACGACTGGGCCGTGGCCGACGCGATGGTGCTGCGCGACATCGCGGCGGTGTCCCATCAGCTCAACGAGCTGCGCGACGTCGAGGATGCGATCAGGCGCCTGGCCGAGGGCAGCTATGGCGAGTGCGAGGAGTGCGGCGCACCGATTCCCTACGCACGACTCGAGGCCTATCCGATGGCGCGCCGCTGCGTGCCCTGCCAGGAGGCGATCGAAGCGGCCGAGCGGCGGCTGCGCCCCAGCCCACCGCCGACCTAGCGTGGTGAGTCGGAAATTCGTTTCTAGCCGCTCGCCTCGCCCCGTTACGCCGAGCGCACGGATCCGCCCTTCGCGTATCGCGCAAGCCAGGCGAAGAACTCTCCGTACCACAGGCGCGAGTTCTGCGGCTTCAGGATCCAGTGGTTCTCGTCGGGGAAGTACAGCAGCCGCGCGGCGACGCTCTTGGCCTTGAGGCTGTTGTAGTACTGGAACGCCTGCGTCACCGGGACGCGATAGTCCAGCTCGCCGTGCACCACCAGCGTGGGCGTGCGCGCGTTCTTGAAGTAATGATGCGGCGACTGGCGCATCACGCGCGGCTCGTCATCCCAGTGGTAGGCGCCCAGCTCCTTGGCGAAGAAGCGATAGCCGTCGGTCGCCATCATGCTCACCCAGTCGTAGCATCCGGCGTGGCACACGTACGCGCGATAGCGCTGCGTGTGACCGTTCATGTACGCGACCATGAAACCGCCATAGCTTCCGCCGGTCGCGGTCAATCGCGTTCGGTCGATGTAGCGTTGGCGCAGCAGGAAATCGGTCCCCGCCTCCACGTCGGCGAATTCCTTCTCGCCGTAGCGCGCCGTGATCGTCTCGAGGAACTTCTGCCCGAATCCCGAGGAACCGTGATAGTTGACCGCGGGCACGACGTAACCGCGACCCGCGAACACCTGGCTGTTCCAGCGGAAGTGCCAGCCGTCGTGATGAGCCGCGTGCGGCCCGCCATGGATGGAATGCATCAACGGCCAGCGGCGGCGCGGATCGAAGTCGGGCGGATAGGTGACGAACATCTGCACCGGCTCGCCGTGCCAGCCCTTGATGGTGAACTCGCGTGTCTCGCCGAGCGCGTGACGAGCGAGCAGCGCACGGTTGAGCGCTTCGATCGACCGTTCCTTGCTTCCGTCGCCTTGCGCGGCGAACAATGCCGGCGGATACGCGTAGCCGCTGCGCGCGTACACCAGCACACGCCCGTCCGCGGAGCGCGCAAAGCCGCTCACGGCACCGCCGGCAACCAGCGGCTGCACCTTCTCGTCGTCGATGCCGATGCGGAACAACCCGATGCGTCCCCGGTCCTCGATCAGCGCGAGCAGCGCGCGCGAGTCCGGCGTCCATTCCAGGTTCGTCGTCGCCCGATCGAGAACGCGCGCGAGCACACGCACGGTTCCGCTGCGTCGATCGATCAGCCGCACATGACCCTGGTCGTTGAACGCGCGCGCAGTGTCGAAGGCGTGTTGCGCGATGGTCTTGCCATCGGGCGAATAGCGCGGATGCTCGTCGGACAGGCCGCTTTGCGCGGTGAGGTTGCGCACGCGTCGGCTCGTCAACGACACGGTGACGATGTCGGCACGATTCATCATGCCCGGCTCGGCATTGGGGTCCACCGTCAACGCGACCTCGCGTCCGTCGGGTGCGATGTCGTAGTGCTCGGGCGAGGGATCCCACGGTTGCAACGCATATCCGGTTCCCTGAAGCACGTCGCGGAAGCGACCCGTTGCCAGATCGCAGACGAAGATGTGCGGCTCGCGTCCGTCGGCGACCCAATGGTCCCAGTAGCGATACTCGGCGCGCTCGATCGAGAGCGCCTTGACTTTCGAGTCCTTGCGCTCCTTGAGCTTCCTTCCCTGCGCCGCGTCGCCGTCGAGATCGGGCCACACCCACGAGACGAAGGCGATGCGCTTGCTGTCGGGAAACCACTTGATCGCAAGCGCGCCGGTGCTGACCGACGCAAGTCGCTTCGCTTCACCGCCGTCGGGTGCGATGAGGTAGACCTGAGCTTCGCTGTCGTCCTTGCGCTTGGCAGTGAACGCGATCCATCTGCCGTCGGGCGACCAGCGCGGGTCGCTGTCCTTGTCGCCCGCCGTCAAGCGTCGCGGGGCGCGCAGCGCCGCGGCGGCGCTTCCCATTCCGGTCGGAAACAACCACAGCTCGGTGGTGCCCTCGTTGCGTTGCATGTCGTACGAAGTCACCGCCGCGCACGCGAGCGAGCCGTCCGGCGAGATCGTCGGCGTTCCGATGCGCTTGATCGCCCACAACGCGTTGACGTCGAGTGGCGGTTTGCGGCGTGCACGTGCAGGCATTCTTCAAAACCTTGTCGAGTAGAATGAAGGGGCGATTCTACTGAAGCGCAGGCGATGGGCGATCGGCGATGGATGATGGGCCCATGCGACGGTCTTCGGTCTGGATGTAGCCTTCCGTCACCTGGCTGTGCATCGCGAGCGGACTTTCCCTATCGCCTATCACCTATCGCCCCTCTTCCATGCTCTACCGCCCACTGGGCCGCCTGAGCGGCCTCAAGGTCAGCGCCCTGTCGCTGGGTTCCTGGGTCACCTACGGCAATCAGCTCGATACCAGCGTCGCGCGCGAATGCATGGCCGCTGCGTACGATGCCGGGGTCAATCTGTTCGACAATGCCGAGGTCTACGCGCAGGGCGAAGCGGAGCGCATGATGGGCGAAGCGCTGCGCAAGCTCGGCTGGCGGCGCTCTTCCTACATCCTCACCACCAAGTTCTTCTGGGGCCTGCACGACGGTCCCAACGAGAAGAACACGCTCAACCGCAAATACCTGATGCAGGCGATCGACGGATCGCTGCAGCGCTTCGGTTTCGATTACGTCGACATCGCGTTCTGCCATCGCGCCGATCCCGACACGCCGATCGAGGAAACGGTGCGCGCGATGAACGACATCATCGCAAGCGGCAAGGCGCTGTACTGGGGTACCTCCGAGTGGACCGGCGCGGAGATCGCGGCGGCGATCGAGATCGCCGAGCGTCATCACTTGCACAAGCCCGTGACCGAGCAGCCGCAGTACAACGTGCTGCATCGCGAGCGGCTGGAGAAGGAGTACGCGCGGCTGTTTCGCGATTACGGCATCGGCACGACCATCTGGAGCCCGCTCGCCTCCGGTGCCCTTACCGGGAAGTACAACGACGGCGTGCCGCCTCGATCCCGCGCGACCGTCAAGGGTTACGAATGGCTCGCTGAGCGCATCCTGGACCCGCAGGGCATTGCCAAGGTGCGCAAGCTCGCACCCATCGCACAGGAGCTCGGCTGCACGCTCGCGCAGCTCGCCATCGCATGGTGCCTCAAGAACCCGAACGTCAGCACGGTGCTCACTGGCGCGAGCCGCCCCGAGCAGGTGCGCGAGAACATGAAGGCGCTCGAAGTGCTGCCGAAGCTGACCGACGAGGCGATGCGCGAGATCGACGCCGCCGTGGCTTGATGTCGCGGCGTCGCGTGCTCGCCACCGCCGGATGGATTGCGCTGATGCTGCCGGCCCCGCGCGCTGCAGCCGCATGGTTCGGGCGGTTGTTCGCGGGAACGCCGCCAGAGCTTGGCGTGGTCGACGGCGCGTTGCGCCCCTGTCCCGACAAGCCCAATTGCGTTTCGAGCCAGGCAGCGGATAGCGCTCACGCGATCGCGCCGTTCCGCTACGATGGCGAGATGGGCGATGCGATGACTCGACTGGCGGATGTGGTGGCTGCGCAACAGGGTGCCGTGATCGTGTCGCGCCGTGCCGGCTACCTGCGCGCGGAGTTCACCAGCCGCATCATGGGGTTCGTCGACGACGTCGAGTTCACGGCGGACGCGCCGTCGCACACGATCCACGTGCGCTCGGCCTCGCGTCTGGGTTACAGTGATCTCGGCGTCAACCGCGCCCGGGTGGAGAACCTGCGGCGGCAGTTCGCGGTCCCTTCACACGGGTCGCCGCAGCCCCAACGAACGTCTTTTCCGAAGCCGAAGCGATGAATCCGCTGGAATCCTGGACCGAGGAGCAACGCTCGGCTTTCCTGTACCGAGTGTGTGCCGCCGCCGAGGCGGGTACGGTGCGCGCCGAGCTGTTTCGGCGACTCGCCGGCGAAGCCGAGGCGCAAGCCGCAATCTGGCGTGCCCAGCTCACGGCCCGCGGACACCCCGCGCCCGGACCGTTCGTGCCCGACACGCGGACGCTGCTGGTCGCGCGGCTGGTCCAGTGGTTCGGTCCGCGGCGGCTCAAGGGTGTGCTCGCGGCGATGAAGGTGCGCGGCATGGCGGTCTACGGCACCTCGATCGCACAGGAGCCCGGCCACGTCGGGCCGGTGCGCGCCGGCGGCTTCGAGCATCGTCACCGTCGACTCGGCGGCGGCGGCAATCTGCGGGCTGCCGTGTTCGGCGTCAACGACGGGCTGGTTTCCAATGCCGGCCTGATCCTCGGTGTCGCGGGTGCGACCACCGACCCGCACGTCGTGGTCCTGACCGGCGTCGCCGGCATGGCGGCCGGCGCTTTCGCGATGGCGGCAGGCGAGTACGTGTCGGTGCAATCGCAGCGCGAGCTGTATGAGTTCCAGATCTCGCTGGAGCGCGACGAGCTCAAGCAGTACCCCGAGGCGGAGGCCCAGGAGCTGGCCCTCATCTACGCGGCCAAGGGATTGCCGCCCAAGGAAGCCGATCGGCTCGCGCAGCGGCTGATCGCAGATCCCGAGCACGCCCTGGATACGCTTGCGCGCGAGGAGCTCGGCCTCAATCCCTCCGAGCTCGGCTCGCCCTGGGCCGCAGCGTTGAGCTCGCTCCTGTCGTTCGGAATCGGCGCGGTCCTGCCGTTGCTGCCCTATCTACTCGGTCCGGGCACCCACGCCCTGCCCGTCGCGGTCGGCGTCACTGCGGTGGGGCTGTTCAGTGTCGGCGCGATGCTGTCGCTGTTCACCGGGCGCAACGCATGGCTGTCCGGAGCACGCATGCTGGTCCTCGGCGCGATCGCCGGCGCGATCACCTACTCGATCGGCCACCTGCTCGGCGTTTCCATCGGCTGAGCCGCGGCATGTCGGGGCCAGCCGCGCTGATCCTCAAGCCGGGGCGCGACAAGTCGGTTCGACACGGTCACCCGTGGCTGTTCTCGGGAGCGATCGAGCGCGTCGATGGCACGCCGGCCTCGGGTGCCACCGTCGGCGTATTCGGAAGCGATGGGACGTTCCTCGCGTGGGCGGCGTATTCACCGTCATCGCAGATCCGCGCACGCGTGTGGTCGCGTGACGAGAATGCCCGCATCGATCGCGACTTCTTCGCCTCGGCCATTACGCAAGCCGTCGATGCACGTCGAGCGTTGTTCGATGGCGATCACACGGCGGCGCGTCTGGTGCACGGCGAGTCGGACGGCTTGCCGGGCGTGGTGGTGGATCGCTACGGCGACACGATCGTCCTGCAACTATCCGCCGCCGGCGCCGACGCCTGGCGCGACGACATCGCCGACGCGTTGGCGCGCATCGAGGGTGCGCGCTGCGTGGTGGAGCGCTCGGATGCCGAAGTGCGCACGCTCGAAGGGCTGCCGTTGCGCAATGGCGTGCTGCGCGGAAGCGCACCTTCCGCCGTCGACATCGTCGAAGACGGCCTGCGCTACCGCGTGGACGTGCTGCACGGGCAGAAGACCGGCTTCTACCTCGACCAACGGGACAACCGCGCGATCGTGCGGCGATTCGCCGCGCAGCGTCGCGTGCTGAACGCCTTCTGCTACACCGGCGGCTTCACGCTCGCCGCGCTCGCCGGCGAAGCCGCGTCGGTGTTGTCGATCGACACCGCGAGCGATGCATTGGACCTGGCGCGCGAGAACCTGCGCCGCAACCCCTTGCTGCCAAGCGACCGCGCGCAGTGGCGCGAGGCCGACGTATTCACCGAGCTGCGGCGCCTGCGCAATGCGAACGCGCAATTCGACCTGATCGTGCTCGATCCACCGAAGTTCGCGCCCACGGCAGCGCACGTCTCACGCGCGGCGCGCGCATACAAGGACATCAACCTGCTCGCGCTCAAGCTGCTGGCACCCGGCGGCCTGCTCGCGACGTTCTCCTGCTCGGGTGGAGTCAGCGTCGACCTGTTCCAGAAGATCGTCGCCGGCGCGGCCATCGACGCCCAGGCGCAGGCGGTGATCCTGCAACGCCTCACGGCGAGCGCCGATCATCCGATCGCACTCGCCTTTCCCGAAGGCGAATACCTCAAGGGCCTGCTGATCCGCAAGGCGCGCTAGCGATGGTAAATCAAGAGTGCATTGAACGTTCTGCACCCATGCTTCACCGCAGAGGCGAACGCAGCGCGTTTGCCCAACCAATTTCTGACTCACCACGCTAGCCGCCGGCGCGCACGTAGAAGATATTGGGCAGGTACAGGACGATCTGCGGGAAGATGATGCACAGCGCGTTGCCGATCGCCTGCAGCCCGATGAATGGGATCGCCGAGCGGAAGATCATCGCCATGGTGATCTGCGGCGGCGCGACGCTCTTCAAGTAGAACAGCGAATAGCCGAAGGGCGGACTGAGGAACGCCATCTGCATGTTGACGATGAAGATCACGCCGTACCACAGCGGAATGTCGGCTGGCGCGACGCCGGGAATGCCGAACACGCCACCGAATTGCAGCGCCTTGAGGATCGGCACGAAGATCGGAACGGTGAGCAGCAGGATGCCGACCCAGTCGAGGAACATGCCGAGCACGAACAGGATCAGCATCATCAGCCCAAGGATCCCGTAGGCCGGGAGGCCCGTGCCGAGGATCGACTCGGCGACGAACGTCTGTCCGCCCTTCACGATGAAAAAGCCGACGAACATCGTCGCGCCGAAGAAGATCCACATGACCATCGCGGTGGCCTTCAACGTCGCAATCGCGGCGTCGTGCACGTTGAGCCAGTTGAGGCGCCCGTGCGTGGCGCACACGATCAATGCACCGAAGGTGCCGATGCCCGCAGCTTCGACCGGCGTCGCGATGCCGAAGAAGATCACGCCGAGCACGAGCAGGATGAGCAGGATCGGCGCGATGGTGTTGCGCAGGAGGCGCAGCTTCTCGCGCATGTCGACGCGCTCTTCCAGCGGCAGTGCAGGTCCGAGCTTCGGATTGATGTAGCAGCGGAGCGTGATGTAGACCATGTACATCCCGGACAGCAGGAGCCCCGGGAACACCGATCCGATCAGCAGCTCGCCCAGCGACTGCTGCGCCACCACGGCGTAGACGATCGCCATCACTGACGGCGGGATGAGGATGCCGAGCGTGCCGCCGGCGAGCAGTGAGCCGCACGCAAGCTTGGGATCATAGCCACGCCGAAGCATCGCGGGCAGCGCGATCATGCCCATCGTGACCTCGGTCGCCCCCACGACGCCGACCATCGCAGCGAGCGCGGTACACGCGAGCACGGTCGCCGAGGCGAGTCCGCCTTTCAGCGCGCCGAGCCATTTGTAGATGACGTCGAACAGCTCCTCGATGATGCCCGCCTTCTCCAGCATCGCCGCCATGAAGATGAACAGCGGAACGGCCGAGAGCTGGTAGTCGGTCATGAACGGGAAGATGCGCGACGGCATCATGTTCAACACCTGCGGGGTGTCGAACAGGAACAGGAAGATCGTCGCGAGGCTGCCCGTGCAGAACGCCATGGGCAGGCCCAGCATCAGCAGGAGTCCGAGCGAGCCGAACAGCAGGAGCGACAACCATTCGATCGGGATCGAAAAGCCCATGGTTACGCTCCCTTCCGCGACACGAACAGGATGTCCTTGACCAGCTTCGCCACGCCCTGCAGCACGATCAGCGCCGCGCCGATGGGCATGGTCAGCTTCACCGGCCAGTACTGGATGCTCCACTCCGTGAACGAGGTTTCCATGTTGTGGACGGCGTCGCTCGCGAAACGCCAGCCGGTCCACAGCAGCGTGATGGTGAAGATGAAGAAGAACACCGACGAGATGATGTCGGCGATCGCCTTGCCGCGCGGCGAAAGCTTGCTGTAGACGACGTCGACGCGCACGTGCTGGTCCTCGCGATACGCGTACGCGCCCGCGAGCATGTACTGCATCCCATACATGAGGAACATGCTTTCGTGTACCCAGTTGGTCGGCGAGTTGAAGACGAAGCGCGCGAGCACCTCGTAGTAGTAGACGAACACCGAGATCACGGCCCAGTACGCCACGTACTGCCCGGCGAAACCGCTGATGCGATCGATCCAGTCGGTGAATGGCGTGTGCATCCGCATCGTCGGATCCTCGCCGGTGCCCTGTTCCTGGACCACCGGCTCGTGCGCGACCGGATCGGCTGCGTAGCCGGATTCCACCGCGTGGCTTTGCCGCTCGCGCACCACGCGCGGAATCAGGAACGCATCGATCAACAGCAGCGCGGCGAGGATGATGCCGAGGATTCGCGCATAGCCGTACCAGCGCGCCTGTTCGTCGGTGGCGACCTTGGAGTCGGCCTGCTTCGCCACAACGTCCTTCTGCGCCTCTGCGTAGGCCTTCTTATCCTCCTCGGTGGCGGCGGCCGGATCGGAAGGCTTTGCATTCTCGGCGGCGGTCTGCGCCTGCTCGAGCGCCGCGAACGTGCGCGAGACATCCTCGCGCACGTCGCGAAGCTGCGCATTGCAATACAGAACGCCGATGAAGAACGGCAGGTACGCGAGCGCCCACCAGCTCTTGAGATACATGCGATGCAGGCCCATGAAGCCCGCGGTGAGCCAGAACAGGTAGGCGTTGAACAGGATCGGCTCGCGCGGTGGTCCGTGCTTCTTCTGCTGCGCGACCAGGTACATCGCGATCAGCGGAAACACAACGAGCGTGCTCCAGTACAACCAGTGCGGCAGGACGAAGTTGAGCGAGGGCATCGGCGCAGGTTCCGGGAGACGCAGACAAAGCAACGCCGCCCGGTGGAGGGCGGCGTGCCCACACAGTCACGATCGTTCGGCCGGGTGGTTCAACCGGCCGCGCGCATCATGCGTTGATCGACAGTCCCTTGTACATGTCGGGCGTCACGTAGCCGAAGGTCGGCGATTCCATCACCTGGAGCTGCAGCTTGAAGATCTTCGCAGCGTCGGGATCCTTGTTCGCCCACTTGAACCAGATCGGAACGGCGACGCGCTGGAACTTCGGCAGGTCCTCCGCGGGCAGGCGGTTGATCTGGGTGCCCGCCTTGAGGAACTTGCCCCAGGCTTCCATGTCGGCCTTCTGGATCGCCGCGTGGTGGATGTTCGAGTACACCTGGATCTCGTCGTCGAGCCACTGCTTCATCTTCGCCGAGAGCTTGTTGTACACGTCCATGCGCACGCAGAAGTCCATCAGGTCGACCGGCTGGTAGATCGACTCGAGTCCCACCGGCCCGGTCCAGATGTACTTGGTGACCTGCTGAAAGCCGAGGTCCCAGTTCACCGCAGGTCCGGTGTAGTCGGCCGCGTCGACGGTGCCCTTCTCCAGTGCCGAGAACACCTCGCCACCGGGCAGCAACGTCGTCTTCGCACCGATCGCCGCGAAGCCCTCGGCGATCATGCCGCCGGGCACGCGCAGCTTGAGATCCTTGAAGTCATTGATGGTACGGATCGGCTTCTTGGAATGGATGATGTTGGGCCCGTGATGGATCCGATTCACGTACATGAGGCCCTGCTTCGCGAACAAGTCGCGCGCAGCCTGCAATCCGCCGTTGCTGTAGAAGAACACGTCCCACTCGTGCGGATAGCGCAATCCCATCAGGTAGGAACTCAGGAACGCCGTGGCGGGCACTTTCCCCGCCCAGTACAGCGTGAAGGAGTTCATCGCTTCGAGCACGCCGTTCTTCACGCCGTCGAGGAGCTCGAAGTCGCCGACGACTTCCTTCGCGGCGAACGGCTTGAACTCGAGCTCGCCGCCGGTCTTCTCCTTGATCGTGGCGCACCATGTCTTGAACGTCTGCAGCCCGACACCGGCGGGCCACGAGGTCTGTACCTTCCAGACCATGGTCTCGGCAGCCGCCGTGCGGATGTAGGGACCTGGCGCGAAGGCAGTCGCGCCTACCGCTGCCGCACCCGCCGCTTTCAGCAACTTGCGGCGTGTGGGTTGCTCGATCGACGTCGTTTCAGGCGCCGGATCGGCTTGTTGCGCGCTATCACTGTCGTGCTGCATCGTTCCTCCTTAGGGTTGTTGTGATGGGCCGAGGTGTCTTGGACGCACCTTCAAACGCGAATAGTCTGAACTGCGACTCACTTCCCCGCAACCGTTGCTGGGACTTGCGTCCCCGGTGTGCGACGGTACTCAAGATTACTGACGGCTGCCTGACATCACGACCTCATGTCGCTCCCGTTTCGCCATGCGACGCCCGACCCGCGCGCCGGTAGGTCCCCGTGATGGCGCGCGAAACTTTGGCCGCCCGGGATAAAACAAGGCCGCAGGCGGTTACCCGCTGCGGCCTTGTAGTTGCGGCCGGGTGGACAGGAGGTCACCCGAACCGTTTTTCAACAACCTTCGAGGGCGAGCCTCCGTTCAGCCGCCCTTCATGCATTCGCTGCGCGCCTTGTTCGCCTCGTCCTTCTTCATGCCCTTGGTCTTGGCGTTGCACTCCGCCATCTTGGAGTCGTACTTCTTCTTCTCCGCGCTCAGGCAATCCTTCATGAATGCCTTGCGCTCGTCACCCTTCTTGTCGCCGGCCTGCGCATTGCAGGCCTTCATGCGCTCCTGCTGCGGATTGGGCGCCTGCGCGAACGACGGGATCGCCGGCACGAGCAGCGCGCCAGCAAGGACCATGGACATCAAGCGATTCATGACACTCTCCGAGACTGCCCGCGGAAGCGCGGACCGGTTGGCACCCCGACCGGGGTGACGGGCTTTCGTACCGAGTCTACGGCAAGCTTTCGGGGCCGCGCAACGAATTCGCGCATCGTCGTTCAACCTTTGTTGCGCGCCGGTCATAGAGCACCGGAGCGGGGATTGCGGGACAGTCGGCCCGGCCCGGCGTACAATACCCAATTGCCTGATTTTGCGTCATAAATGTTGCGATGATCCTGATCCTGGAACCCAATACCCCGCAGGAAGGCGCGGCCTACCAGTCGCTGATCGGCCAGTTGCAACGGCTGTCCAGCATCAACTTCCGGGTGCACCGGGAGGTGGGCGCCGAAGTCACGCTCACCGAGATCTATCTCATCGGCAACACCGGCGCGCTGACGATCGAACAGATGCAGGTGCTCCCCTGCGTCGCGAAGGTGGTGCGCGTCTCGGAGCAATACCGCGTGCTGGGCCGCCACCAGCAAGGCGACGACCGTCCCTCATCCTTCGAGTACAACGGCGTGCGCTTCGGGCAGGACAATCTCAACGTATTCGCAGGATTGTGCGCGGTCGATTCGCCCGAATCGGTGGAGGCGATGCTCAAGGCGCTGCATGCGCGCGGCCAGGTCTGCACGCGGATGGGTGCGTACAAGCCGCGCACCTCGCCGTACGCTTTCCAGGGCTTTGGTGCCAAGTGCCTACCCTACGTGTTCGAGCTCGCTGGCAAGTACGGCATCAAGGTGATCGCGATGGAGGTAACCCACGAGTCGCACGTCGACGAGATTCGTCACGCGCTCGCGGCCACCGGCAATCCGACCGGCGTCATGTTCCAGATCGGAACGCGCAACACGCAGAACTTCGAGCTGCTGAAGCATGTCGGACGCCAGCAGGAATTCCCGGTGCTCATCAAGCGCGGCTTCGGTATCACGCTCGACGAGTCGCTCAATGCCGCCGAGTACCTCGCCACCGAGGGCAACCGCAAGGTCGTGTTCTGCCTGCGCGGGATGAAGACCAACATGGGCGACCCGCATCGCAACTTCGTCGACTTCGCGCACGTGCCGGCGGTGAAGCGTCTCACGCGCATGCCGGTGTCGATCGACCCGTCGCACTCGGTGGGAACGCGCGCCGGCGCGCCCGACGGACTGCTCGACATCTTCCATGTCGTTGCGCAGGGCGTGGTGTCGGGCGCGAACATGATCCTGGTCGACTTTCACCCCAATCCGGCCAAGGCGCTGGTCGACGGCCCGCAGGCGCTGCTGCTGTCGGAGCTCGATCATTTCCTCGAAGACGTCGCAGTCGCGCGCGAAGCCTACGTCAAGCGCGCCGAGCTCGCGAAGCGTCACGCGAAGGCTGCATAGCGGCACAATGGCGGCCAAGCTCGAACAGGAGTTGCGCCTGCGCGTCGCTCCGCGCGAGGCGCAGAGCCTGTTGGACCAGCCGGTGCTGGGCGCGTATGCGGCAGGCGCTCCACAGCAGCAGCGCCTGGTGACCACCTACTACGACACAGCAAGCGACTCGCTCGCCCGTGCGGGCATCGCGCTGCGCGTGCGCGTGGACGGCACGCAGCGAGTCCAGACCATCAAGGGTCCACCGCATGCTCGCAGTGGTGCGAGCCTTGCCGCTCGCGCTGAGTACGAGTGGCCGTTGCGAACGGCGGACCCGGACTTGCAGCTTGCCGCGGAGACGCCCTGGCGAGCTCGCATCGCAACCGCCCAGAGCAAGGGGCTGTTGCAGCGCTTCGCGACGCGCATTACGCGTACCACGCTGCCACTTCGGTGGCCGGATGGCACACAGGCGACTCTCTGCATCGATCGCGGCGTGATCGACACGGCGATGCTGCAGGAACCGGTCTGCGAGATCGAGATCGAGCTCGACCATGGCGACATCCGGCCATTGTTCGACCTTGCGCTCGCGCTCGCATCCACTGCGCCGATGGCGATCGAGCCGCGCACCAAGGCGGCACGCGCGTTCGCGCTGTTGCATCGCGAGCCAAGCGAACCGGTGCGAGCGACCCCGATACCATTGGCGCGCGCCGTGAACGCCGGGCACGCGCTCGCAACGATCTTGCGCAACTGCGTGCAGCAACTCGAAGGCAACGCCGATGGATTGCGCGGGCACGACGATCCCGAGTGGGTTCACCAGATGCGGGTGGCGACGCGCCGGTTACGAGCCTGCCTGGCGCTGATGCGTCGCGCCGCGCGCTCGCCGACCTGGGACACCGTGTCCGACGATGCGCGCTGGCTCGCCCGGATGCTCGGCAACGCGCGCGACTGCGATGTCGTGGCGACGCAGACCTTGCCCCGTGCCGCCCAAGCAATCGGTAACGGAGCGAATGCGCCGCTGCAGCGCCTGCGCGAGGCAACTGAAGCGCATCGCGTGCAGGCGCGAGAGGCGGCGCGCAACGCCGTAGCGTCGGGACGCTTCACGCATCTGGTGCTCAATGCCGGCGCATTGGCCGCTGCGCTCGACGCGATCGACGATCCGGCGCACCCGCTCGGGCAGGATGCAACGGCATGGGCGAGGGTCGTGCTCGACCGCCGGCATCGCAAGCTCATGCGCCGCGGCGCGCACTTGCGCAAGGCATCGGTGGAAAGGCGACACGCGGTGAGGCTCGCGGCGAAGCGAACGCGCTACGCGGTCGAGTTCGTCACCGCGCTGTTTCCCGAACGCAAGGACGACGCGCGTCAATATCGCCGCGCCCTGTCGCGCTTGCAGGACATCCTCGGAACGATGAACGACGCGCACGTGGCGCTGCGACTCGCAGAGGAGATGAACAACGCGAACGACCTGCCGATCACCGC
>DATKLH010000496.1:0-2139 GCA_035542515.1 Casimicrobiaceae bacterium | reverse complement strand
GCGGATCCCAGCCCTCGATCCAGTCCGCTTCGCGCACCGGACACAGCAGCGGAAACACGCGCGCCGGCTCCGCAACCAGATGCTGCACGTAGGTTCGCGTGACGCGGTTCGGCCTGGCGATCTTCATCGATACGGGACGATGCGATTGCTTTGCGGCGGCGCGCGACGCATCAGGCCTCGGTCAGGATCTGCTGCGCGACATTGTCCACGACGACCGGCGTCTCGAGGTACGCCAGCACCGGGTCCGCCCCGTACTTCTCGCGCACGAAGCGCTTCCATTCATCGGTGTACATGCGCTCGGCATCCGCGCGCGACTGCCACAGGTACACGCCGCCCGCAGTGCCGCCGTCCTCGGACAGGATGCAGTACTTGCGGATCAGGCCGGGCAAACCCTTGTAGCGCGGCGCCGTACTCAGAAAGACTTCGCGTGCCTGCGCGCGGGTCATCGGCTGCGGAAGCTTGAACTGCGCAATCACCGTGATCATGGTGCCCCTCCTGCGATCACCGCCTCAGGTTGCCTTCGCGTTGACCAGCACGTTGATCACGAAGATCACGAGCCCGACCAGCGTCGCCGTCGCCCCCACCGCCACCACCGGCATCAGGGACGGTTGCCCGGACAGCATCACCGCCAGCGCGACCATGAACACCGGCAGCGCGAGGTTGTGGACCCAGAAGTGGATGTGCGCCAGCCGCGTCGTCGACGCCGCCGGGTACAGGTGATAGACGACGCCGGCCAGCGCAAGCGTCGCCCAGCCGAGCAGGTTCAGGTGCGCGTGCACCGGCGCCAGCGTGAAGTCCTGCCGGATACCCATGATCAGTCCGAGCGTCGCGCCGATCAGAAGATAGACGACGGCAATCTTGATGAAACGCAGTCCCATGACTCCTCCTTTGGTGTGGTTGTCTTTCTTGTTGCAGGTCGAACAAACCATCCAGCGCGGCGCGAATGGATCGATGGCTTCGATCGGGCGCGCCGGAAGACCTTCCCTGCTGCCGATCGAGGATCGTTGCGATCCGCCGCCGACCGGAAAAACCGGCTGCGACCTGCCTGTTACGACTACCGTGACAGCATACACATCGATGCGACGGGCCAGAACGTCTCCGCTCGGCTCCTCGCACGCGCAAGCATCACGCGTCGAGCACCAGCTGGGTCTGGGTGACGACCGCGCACAGCTTGCCCTCCGCCGACCGGATCTGGGTCTGCCAGACCTGGGTCGTCCGTCCGCGGTGGAACGCCACGCAGTCACCGACCACGGTCGAGTTCATGCGCGCGGCGCCGATGAACTTGGTGCTCGAGTCCGTCGTGGTCGTGCGCTTGCCCGCGGGCAGATTCAGCACGGTGCCGATCGCGCCGAGCGTGTCGGCGAAGGCCATGAATGCGCCGCCGTGGAGCACGCCGCCGGTGGTGCAAAGATCGGGGCGCACCACGAGTTCGCCGACGACGCGCTCGGGCGAAAGCTCGAGCACGCGCACGCCCATCAGTCCGGGGAAGAGCGGATTCAACAGCTGCTGAATCGCTTCGATCGAAAGCATCAGGTCCTCCGTCAGGTTGTGCGGCAGCGGCACCTGGCCGAGCCGCTCATCGCTCGATCTGCCAGCGCCGCGGCTCGCGACATTCGAACAATTCGATCAGCAGGTCGTCCGGACCGGCGACCATCACGTAGCGGAACTTCGGTTCCTCGCGAATCTCGTTGCGGAACTCGAACCCGCGCGATTTCATGCGGGCGACGAGCGCGTCGAGATCGTCGGTCTCGATGCCGAGGTGATGCACGGGGCCGCCCCGCTCGCGCCGCTTCGGCGACTGCTCGTAGACCTGCACGAACGCGCGCCCGATCGCGATGCGGACGTTGCGCACCGACGCGGCCTCCTCGTCCCAGACCACCCGGCCATCGAACATCGTGACGAAAAAGTCGACCGTCGCCCGCAGGTCGGACGCGAAGACATGGACGTGATCGAGGCTTACGCGCATCGCGGACCCTCCGCGGCGTGCCAGGCAAAGAGCTGCGTGAACGTGCCGTCGTCGTTGCGTCGGACGCCGGCATGCGTCATCCCGGCCTTGATCAGCACGCGATGCGAGGCCAGGTTGTCGGGATCGGTCGTCGCGATGATCTCCCGCAGGCCGAACGCGCGCGTTCCATATTC
>DATKLH010000495.1:0-16590 GCA_035542515.1 Casimicrobiaceae bacterium | reverse complement strand
GAACCTGAACTTCGCCGGCAACGCGCCGGTGACGGTGGCCAGTGGCGCGAACCTCTCTGGCGTCGGCTCATCGGGTGCAGGATTCCTGCTGGTCGCCGGATCGGGCGCGGTGAGCCTGACCGGGGTGAATGCGAAGATGCCCGATGCCACCAAGGTCACCACGTTCGTGGTCGGCGGCGTGGGTAGCGATTTCTCGACAGTGGGCAATGGAACGCTTTTTGTCGGACTCGATCAGGCTCCGCCGAGCGCGCCGGTGCGCAGCTCCGCGCCGGCGGACGTCACGGTTGGGCTGGGGACCAACAGCGCGCTTCACGATGCGACCAACCTGTTCATTCTGGCCAACGGCAACCTGACCAACAGCGGCGGCCTGGACCTGAACGGACTCGGCCCGACCTGGGCGGGCACGCACGCCTGGTGGACCGGCTCGCTCACCAACAGCGGAACCATCCAGGAGAGCAAGGCGGGTCAGAGCATCTACATGGAGCTGCAAGGCAAGAACGTGATCTGGTACAACAACACCTCGAGCCTGCAGACTTTCACCGGTGGGGTGAACAACAGCGGCACGATCGCGGCGCTGGATGGATACGTCGACATCCGCGTGCCCAAGGGTGACATGATCAACAGCGGCACCGTGCTCGGTGGCAACGGCGGTGTCAGATGGCAGACCTACAACGGCGCGGTCACCAACAGCGGAACGCTGCAGTCGAAGCAGACCGGCGACGTGTACGTGTATGCGGGATCGGGCGGCAACAACGCCAATCCGCACGACGTGATGAACACTGGGACAGTCATCTCTGATAGCGGCGACGTCGACGTCTATTCGGAGTACGGCAACATCACCAACGCCAAGGGCGGAACGATCTCAGCAGCGCAGGAAATCTACATCGCTCCGAACTTCTTCGGTGGCAGCGCCTTCGGCAACTTCGACAACCAAGGCTCGCTGCTGGTCAGCGGGTCCAACGGTTCGATCTACATCTACAACGACGGTCCGGGCAACCAGACCGTCGGCGGGACGGTAGGAACCACCGGCACGGGCGTGCTGACCTACTTCTCGGCGTCACACAATCCGGGTCCCATCGGCAGCAGTGGCGGAACCACCAAGATCGATACGCCGATCAGCGTGATATCGGATTTCGAAGGCATTTCGGGAATCTTCCTGGGCGCGCAGAACATCATCGTGAATGCGCCGCTGAGCGTCACCGAGCTGACCCCGGGCGCGGGCGCCAACAGCATGCATTTCTTCGGTACCAGCACCACTACACGCAATTCGGTGACCATCAATGCCAATCTCGTGGCGGGGAGCTTCTTCACCTCGGTCGCCAACGCCGGCACGAACTTCACCTTCGCGCCGTTCTCGCAGGATTGGGTGGTGAACGGCAACATCACCGCCACCAAGGGTGGCAGCTTCGGCGGCAACGCGGACATCGAGTTCCACGACCTGGGCAACTTCCAGGGCCCGGGCATGCTGACGGCCAATCGCGTGCTGCTCGAAGGTTACGGCAACTTCAACAATCCCGTCTCCAACGACTTCCTGCAGAACGGGCTCCATGTCACCACCTTCGGTCCCGATCCGGTGGTGACCATCACCGCGCGCGGTGCCGGAACGCAGGCGGTCAATCTCAACATCACTGGCGATGCTACGGTGACCAGCGGCGACACGGTGGTGGACACGATCTCGCCGACCAACCTGTTCGGCTTCGGCTGCTTCAACACGCCGCTGTGCAACTACACCAAGGAGCCCAACGCGGGCAGCAGCCTGATCGTGCAGGCGAGCGGCACGCTGACCATCGGGCCGAACAACTACCCGAATGCGCTGAACATCAGCGGCGGTGGCGGACCGCCGGACGCCGTCTCCGCCGACGCGTTCGCAAGCAGCAGTGTTTCCGGCATGTCGGCGAGCAACGGCTTCCTGTTCCCGGGCGCCCTGGCATTCATCACACCGGGCACGCTGAACATCAACACGATCGTCGACAACGCCTACGACCAGACGGTGGCGCCGTTCCAGGGACAGTGGTACCAGGGCAGCACGATCAATGCGGTGCTGCCGTTCTATACCAACGGCAACGCGCGGATCAACTTCAGCGTATTGCCCAACGGCAGCCCGATCCCGCCGGCGGTGTTCACGGCGCAGTTGACCACCGACCTGTTCGGCTTCCGGCACCTGATCCCGGTGCTGACGCCGCACTCGGCGTTCCTGAACACGTACACGATCGTCGAGCAGGCGTTCGTGCACGGGCAGAACTGGCAAGCACTGATCAGCAACGCGCCGATCAACTGATCGATCGCAGCGCTTGCGCGCGAAGGGAGGCCCTCCGGGGCCTCTCTTTTTTCCTGCCGGCGATTTGGCATGCTGCCAGGACGCTACCCAGCGGCCCGTTTAAAATAGCGGGCATCTACGAAGCCTCCGTTGCGATTCCGCCCGATGAGCGTCCTGATCTCCCCCACTGTGCCGCCGCAGCAGCAGCAGTCGACGCCGCAGACCCCTCTCGACCTGGCGGCGCAGCACTTCACCTATGGCCGGATGGCCGCCGCCGAGACGATCTGTCGCCAGATCCTCGCTCGCGAGCCGGACAGCGCCGAGGCGATGCACATCTTCGGGCTGGTTGCGTGGCAGACCGGGCGGCTCAACGACGCCGACGCACTCCTGGCACGGGCCTGCGCGCTGCGACCCCAGCATGCAGCCATGCACAGCAATCGTGGCGGCTTCCTGCTCGCGGTGGGCCGCGTCGACGAGGCCGAGCAATTCATCACGCGCGCGCTCACGCTCATGCCGGCCTATGCCGACGCGTTGTGCAACCTCGGCAATGTCTATCGTGTGCGCGGCAACCTCGAGCGTGCCCGCGCGGCCTACTTGCGTGCATTGGAAGTCAATCCCGCTTCGGCAACGGCTCATAACAACCTGGGCGTCACGCTGCTCGATTCGGGCAACGCGGCCGACGCGGTGCCTGCGTTCGAAAAGGCACTCGAGCTCAATCCCAATTACCAGGATGCGTGCAACAACCTGGGCAATGCCTTCGCCGATCTGAATCGTGACGAGGAAGCGATCGAAAGCTATCACCGCGCGCTGAAGATCAATCCCAACTACGCCGAGGCGCACAACAATCTGGCGCATGTCCTGCTGCGCAAGGAAGGTGCGAGCGACGCGCGCTTCCACGTGTTCAAGGCGCTGGAGACCAAGCCCGACTACGCCGAGGCGTATCACAACCTGGGCATCTCCTACGAAGCCGAAGGGCAGTTCGACGAAGCGTACGGCTGCTATCGCAAGGCGATCGCGCTCGATCCCGATCACACGCAGTCGTACGCGGGACTCGCGACGACGCGCAAGATCACGCGCGAGGATCAACCGCTGCTCGACCAGCTCGAGGCGGCCCTGGCTCGCATGAAGCAGGTGAAGACGCGCGACAAGGCCCACGTGCACTTCGCGCTCGGCAAGGCCTACGATGACCTGGGCGACTACGCGCGGGCGTTCTTGCACTACCGGCAGGGCAACGACCTGGTTCGCGACAATCTCCCCATTCGCTTCGATCCCGACGAGTATGCGCACTTCATCGGAAGCATCATGGAGCGCTATACGCCCGAGTTCTTCGCGCAGCGTCGCGACGAGGGCGATTGGTCCGAGCTGCCGCTGCTGGTGATCGGGATGATGCGCTCGGGCACCACCCTGACCGAGCAGATCCTGTCGAGTCACCCATCGATTCACGGAGCGGGCGAGCAGATCTTCTGGGCGAACAGCGACCGCCCTTTCCGCACCGGCGCGCCGATCGGGCGCGAGGACGTGGTCGACATACGCAAGCGTTATCTGGAGTTGCTGCGGGGATTTTCCGCCGATGCGCTGCGCGTCACCGACAAGATGCCACACAACTTCCTGCATCTTGGACTCGTGCACCTGTGCTTTCCGAACGCGCGGATCATCCATTGCCGGCGCAATCCGGTCGACACGTGCCTGTCGATCTATTTCCAGAACTTCCCCGCGCTGCATCCCTACGCCTACGATCTCGCCGACCTCGCGCCGTTCTACCAGCAATACTTGCGCTTGATGGACCACTGGCGCACCGTGCTTCCGCCCGACCGCTTGTTCGAAGTGCAGTACGAAGACATGGTGGCCGACCAGGAAAACGTGAGCCGTCGCATGATCGATTTCGTGGGCGTCCCGTGGGACGACCGCTGCCTGCAATTCCAGGACAACAAGCGGGCGGTGCGCACCGCGAGCGTATGGCAGGTGCGCCAGCCGATGTATCGGACTTCCGTGGCTCGCTGGAAGCGCTACGAGGCGTTCATCGGCCCGCTCGCGCAGCTTCTCGATCCGTCGGAGCGGCCGGTCTTGCGCGACGCAGCCACCGAGCAGGGGATGTCATAAATGAACACCAGGATCGTCAGTGCAGCGCTCGGAATTGTTCTTCTCGCCGCCTGCGCATCGGCGCCGCCGGACCTCACCAAGCTGCCCGATGCGCCGACCTACGCGCCCGCCGCGAAGTTGCCGGAGGTGCTCGACCGACTTCCGGCCAGCAGCTATACGCGGATCGCTGCCGTCGATGCGAAGGGCGTCGTCGGAATGAGTCCGGTGCAGTTGCGTGCGCGCATCCTCAAGGAAGCCCAGCAACTGGGGGCCGACGCCGTGGTGCTCGAGGACGCCAGCACGCGCACGGCGACCGAATCGAAGTTCAACCCGGTCACCGGTGGCTACGACGTCAAGCCTGGCGAGGTCATTCCCGGTTTCAAGGGCGTCGCGATCAAGTACCGTCCCTGAAGCGATCTCTTCGCGCGCATCGCGCGCGCTCGCGTGGACCGGGCCGCGCGCAGCGCGGCAGCCATATCAACCCGCAGGAAACGCTCGACATGGCGGACCAAGCCGAAACCTCCTACGACGAAGTCCCCTACATCAGCCTGGCGTTTCCACAGACGCACCCGTTCCATCTCGCGACGCTGGCGAAGATGTTGGGCGTCGCGGCGCCGGACGTCGAGACGTGTCGCGTGCTCGAGCTCGGATGTGCCAGCGGAGACAATCTCATCCCGATGGCGCAGGGATTGCCGAACGCTCGCTTCGTCGGCCTCGACTTGTCGCAGCGCCAGGTCGAGCGGGGTGCTCAAGCGGTGCGTACGCTCGAGCTCGACAACATCGAGTTGCGCCAGGCCGACATCCTGAGCGTGGACGAGTCGTACGGCAAGTTCGATTACATCATCTGCCACGGCATCTACTCGTGGGTTCCCAAGGTCGTGCGGGACAAGATCCTGTCGATCTCGAACGTGAACCTCACGCCGACCGGCGTCGCGTACATCAGCTACAACACGCTGCCCGGCTGGCACCTGCGCGGCATGGTTCGCGACATGATGACGTACCACTCGAACCGCTTCGAAGGTGCTGCGACCAAGATCTTCCAGGCGCGCGCTCTGATCGACTTCCTCGCGCAGAGCGCGCCGACCGACACGCCCTACGGCATGGCGTTGCGGCACGAGCTCGAGATGATCCGCAACCAGCCGGATTCGTACCTCTATCACGAGCACCTCGAGGTCGTGAACGAGGCGTTCTACTTCCACCAGTTCGCGCAAGCCGCTCAGGAACACGGGTTGCAGTTTCTCGCCGAAGCCGATTTCAGCGCGATGCTGGTGAGCAATTTCTCTCCGCAGGTTGCCGACACCCTGCGCAAGGTGGCGAGCGACATCGTCCACATGGAGCAGTACATGGATTTCGTCCGCAACCGGACGTTCCGCCAGACGCTGCTCGTGCATGCCGACCTGCCCATCAATCGCGCGCTCAACGGCAGCGTCGTCGAAGGTCTGCACGTGAGCTCGATTGCGCAACCGGTGTCCAAGGCGATGTCGCTCGCGCAGGGCGTGCCCGAGCAGTTTCGGGCACCCAATGGACGCAGCCTCAACACGTCCAACGCGATCACCAAGGCGGCCTTCGTGGCGCTGGCCGAGCGCTGGCCGCTCGGCTACATGTTCGAGGATCTGGTGCGCGCGGCACGGGCGCGCGCCGACGCGGACGCCGGCAAGCCGGCAGCGGATGCGATCAGGGCCAAGGACGCCGAGATACTCGGCATCGATCTGCTGACCTGCTACACCGCGGGCATCATCGAGCTGCGTGCCAAGGCGCCGCGCATGACCACCACACCGAGCCATCGGCCGCGGGCGAGTCCCTATGCGCGCTTGCGCGCGGGGCAGCCGGGCAATCTGGTCAACCTGCGACACGAACCGGTGAATCCCGATGTGTTCACGCGGCACCTGCTGATGCTGCTCGACGGGACGCGCGATCGCGACGCGATCGTCGCCGGTCTCGCTGACGTCGTCGTGCGCGGCGAGCTCGAAGTGCGCGACAAGGGCGAGATCGTCACGCGCGGAGCGCGCCTCAACAGCATCCTGCGCGAAGCCGTCGACGAGAACCTGCCCAAGCTCGCCAAGGCGTCGTTGCTGCTTGATTAGGCGTGCAGGTTGCGGACGTCACCCCAGCGGCCCTGAACGCCACGCATTCGTCGTTCCGGCGGAAGCCGGAACCCACTGACTTCGCTTCGGCCGCCGCTGGAGGAACAACGTCGCCGGGTCCCCGGCTGCGCACGGCCGCCGCCGCTTTTGCATGCGACGTGGCCAGCCTGACGTCGACACCGTTCTGCTACTCGACAGCTCGGGCTTAAGGCTCCGGCATCCGGCGCGCGTCGCGAGCGCCTGTCGCCGCGGGCGTCCCGGTACGGGAAACGAAGACGTCGTTGAGCGCAATGACGCCGTCGGCCGCGGCGTCGGCGGATACCGATAGCCGCGCGAGGCCCGGTGGACGGTTGGATGCGAACACCCATAAAGAGTCGACCGCGAGCACGGTCTTGCCGGCACTGCCATCGAAGACGAAGCGATGCATCCGCGCACAATCGCCGTTCCAGCCGCGCGGAGTGCTCTCGCGCTGGCCGTCGTGCTCGACTTCGAGCTCGCAGCGTGCGCCTTTGCGCACAATCGCCGCACGAAACGGTGGTGTCTGTTCGACCACTAGCTCTGCGCTGGCCGTGCTGCTCTGTCCATTCACGGTGACATCGATGACCACGCGTCCCTGGGTTCCCATCGCCGGTGCGATGATCGTATGGCCTGCATCGCGCACCGTGAGCGTCAATGCGCGAGGCATCCCGCTGCAGGTCCATCGGTCAGGGCAACGTGTCGCTGTCAAGTCGACTATGCTGCCGCCGTAGAGCGCATTGCGCGCGAACGCGGCGATTGCGGCCACCGCGAACAGTGCCCATAGCGCCACGGCAACGGACCGCGTCGCGCCGGTGGGTGTGGCAGCTTGTTTGCTGAGTCGCCGGTGGACGTTGTCGCGCAGCCGGTCGAGTGGATATTCCATCCCGTAGAGCAGGATCGTCGCAAGCGCGTAGGTCAGCACAAGCGCCCAGACGGCGGCACCTCCGATGCCCAAATGCTGGACCACGAGCAGCATCGGCAGATGCAGCAGATACGTTGCGTAGGTCAGGTCGCCGAAAAAGCGGTCGAAGCGCCGTCCGCCGAATCGGCACAGCGCGGCAACCATGAAGGTCAGTGCACCGATCGCGACGAACTGATTCAGGGCCGTGTTGGTCGCGCCCAGCGGGAAGAAGGTGAGCCAGAGCAGTACGGCGCCGGCAAGCACCAGACCCGTCATGCCCGGGACGAGCCGATCGCGGTAGTGGAACACCAGCGCGCCGCATGCAAAGGCGAAGATATACGCAACCGGATCGCTGTAGAGGTACATGAACCACACCGGCGGTCGCGGATCCGACGTGACGATGAATGAGACGAAGAAGGCGCACCCGACGATCCAGGTCGGCCACAGAACCGCCTTGCGCACCACCAGGAACGGTGCCACGAGGTAGAGCAGCAGGTCGATCCCCAGGGTCCACGCCGGCGGAATGAGCAACTCCGCGGACAGTTGCAGCGGACCGAACTGGTTGCGATCGAGCACCAGGCCGTAGATCGCGTAAGGCATGAGCAGGATGTTGTCGACGAGCTGGCGTCCGGTCATCGACACCGACTCTCCGAGCGCGAGCCGCGTCGCGTAATACGCCGCGAACACCAGCACGTACAGCGGATAGATGCGCAGCGCACGCCCGACGTAGAACGATCCGATGCCGCGCCAGCTCGCCGCATCGTACTTGCGGCACAGCACGTACGCGATCACATAGCCGCTGATGACGAAGAAGCCCGAGATCGCGATCCCGCCTTCGCCCACGAAGGCGAGGCGCTGCACGCCGAAGCGATCGACGAGCCAGGGCTGCAGGTAAGTGCGAAAGACCTCGTAATGCGAGTCGATGACCAGCAGCGACAGGATGAGCCGCAGCCAGCCCAGTCCCATGGCTCAGCGATCGCGGTCCGCTCGCCGCGTCGCGCGAAGCGAATCGCAATGCGAGGAAGCGCCACCGGAGCGCGCGACATGCGTTTCATGCGCAGTGACACGCGACGCCGCGTGCCCCACGTTGCGAGGGCGGCGGCGGTCAGCCGAAGAATCGGCGCACGGCATCGATGACGTAGTCCTGCTGGGGTTCGAGTCCCAGCCACAGCGGCAAGCGCACGATGCGCTCGGACAGCTCCACGGTGTGCTGCATCGAGCCGTGCACACGCGCGAGCTGGAGCCCTGCGGGCGAGTCGTGCAGCGGGACATAGTGGAACACCGCGTGCACGTCCCGGCGCTTGAGGTGATCGATGAAGCGCGTCCGCTCGGCGAGATCGCGCAGCAGCACGTAATACATGTGCGCGTTGTGCACGCAGTTCTGCGGCACCACCGGACGTCGCAGGCGTCCGGCGCGCTCGAGATCGGCGAACGCGGCGTGGTAGCGATTCCAGATCGCGATGCGTCGTTGCGTGATGGCCTCGGCTTCACCCATCTGGGCCCACAGGAACGCCGCCGCGATCTCGCCGGGCAGGAACGACGAGCCGATGTCACACCACGTGTACTTGTCGACCTGGCCGCGGAAAAAGCGGCTGCGGTTGGTGCCCTTCTCGCGGATGATCTCGGCGCGATCGGAATGGCGATCGTCGTTGATGAGCAGTGCGCCGCCTTCGCCGGCGATGATGTTCTTGGTCTCGTGGAACGACAGCGCGGCGAGCTCCCCGAAGCTGCCCAGCGGCCGTCCGTTGTAGGTCGCCTGGATGCCTTGCGCCGCATCTTCGATGACCATGAGTCCATGACGCTCGGCGAGCGCGAGGATCGAATCCATCTCGCAGCCCACTCCCGCATAGTGGACGACGCAGACCGCGCGCGTGCGCGGAGTGATCGCACCCTCGATCAGCGTCTCGTCGATGTTGAGCGTGTCGGGCCGGACGTCGACGAACACCGGGACGCCGCCACGCAGGCAGAACGCATTGGCGGTGGAGACGAACGTGTACGACGGCATGATGACTTCGTCGCCCGGCGCGATATCGGCCAGCAGTGCGCTCATCTCCAGCGCTGCGGTGCAGGAATGAGTGAGCAGCGCTTTGCGCGTGGAGGTTGCCTCGACCAGCCACTGATGGCAAAGGCGCGTGAACTCGCCGTCGCCGGCGAGATGTCCGCGAGCGTGCGCCTGGGCGATGTAATCAAGCTCCTTGCCGGTGATGAACGGGCGGTTGAACGGAATCATCTTGCGATCCTGATGCGGGTGTTTCCCGCGCGAATGCGACGTCGCGGCCGCTGGTCAGCCATCGCGCTGGCCGAGGGCAGGTGCGATGCGCAGGCTCTCGAGCTCGATCACCGGTGCGGCGGAAGAGCCGCCGCCGGCCTCGAGCACGAACACGAAATCGTTGTCCTCGAGCGCGTGCAGCGCGCCGCGCTGAATGGCGAGGTCGTAGGTTCCGCCACCCGGGCTCGCCTTGATCGAGCCGAGCGCCTTGCCGTTAAGCGACACGGTCACGGTGTGGGGCATCGACGCGTCGCGCAGCTTGATGATCATCGACAGGGGCGCGTCGAGCACACGGCGTGGACGAATCAACACCGCGACGCGGGGACCCTGCGAGCGCAGCGATCCGGCGTCGGTGAGGCTCCAGTTCTCGAACGCGGCGAATTTCGCATCGGGGGTGATGGTCTGCCCGATCGAATAGAAGGGGATCCGGCTGAACGACTTCTGGGCGCCCACCAGATAACCGGCCCATGCCGCGACCAGGCACGCCAGCACGAGCACCGGCAGCGTTATCCAGCGCTCGGCGAGCAACACCTTCGCTCTCATGAGACCCACCGCACGTTGACGAAATCGGTTGCGTAGCGGAGGTATAGCGCGACGAAAGCGATCGCAACCACGTAACCGAGGGTCGGCAGCGGCTCCGCGATGAAGGCCGGTCGAGCCCCCGTGGGTTCTGCCGCGGCCTGCGCGGGCTGCGGACGCAGGACCTGGTCGATGCGCTGGAACACGATCAAAGCGAAAAACGCTGCCGGGTACAGCAGCAACGAATAGCGTCCGGCGTTGAGGACGCCGTGCGTCGACCAGTAGATCATGAAGTAGAACGCAAGCGCATGCGCGGCGACGAAGACCGACACCTCGCGCGGCAACCAGCGTCGCGCAAGCAGGAAAACCACGATCCCTGCGAGATAGAGCGTGGCGCCCACTGCCATCGAGTGGAACGGCGTTTCGCGGAAATAGCCGAGCGCGAATCCCAGGCCGTTGGCGGTGAGCACGCCCCACTGCAGGCTGGTAGTGGGCTGGACGTTCCAGACGGTTGCGCCGTGAAGGAACATGAGCGGGTCACCGAATGCGTACTGGAAGTAGAACGTGATCCCGATGAAGGCGAGCGCTGCAAGGCAGGTCGCGAGCACGACGAGATTCGGGCTGAGCGCGCGATCGGCGGGACGCTCCAGCCAGCGCCACGCCAGGCAGATCGCCAGGATGATGCCGGTGATGATCCCCCACGGACGAGTGAGGCTGGCGATGAGCACGGCAATCACGCCCAGTGCCGGATGTACGCGCCCCACGACGCTGTGGAGCAGCAGCGCGGTTGCGAAGAAATACGCCGATTCGGAGTAACCGTTGTAGAGGAAGATCGCGAACGGCGAGAACGCGATCAGGAAGCTGCCCATGAGCACATAACGCGGCGCGAGGTGGCGGCGCATGACGTGCGCGAGGAGCATCGCGCCGGCTACGCTGAACAGGATCGACACCGCGATCTGCGCCGCCCACACCGGGATCGGAACCAGGGCGGCGAAGTAGCGGACCGCGTAGGCGTGCAGGGGAAAGAAAGCGACGTTCTGCTCGGACGCGTAGCCGCCGTCGGAGATGTAGCCCCACAGCGTGATCGAGTTGTACCAGCCGTCGTCCCAGGGAAGCAGGTCGCGCAAGCCCAGGTACTTCAGGCGCACGAGCAGGTACACGAGCCCCGCCGCGAGGAACACCGCGCCGCAGCGGACCTCAAGCGAAGGCCTTCGCATCGGACTTTCCAGGAAAACGCCGAATGTCGGGTTCGCGGCCGTCGGCCGCAGCAACGCCATTATGCGGTACCGGGCATGCCACTCAAAGCCGGCGTGCACCCTCCCGGCGCGTCAAGTCGTTGGCGCCGCAGCGGCGAGTCGTATGGTGTAATGCAGCCCGCGTGAATCGGCACCGTCGGGATTCGCGGCCGCTCCGGTTCGATGCCGGCACGATGAGCAAGACCTGCTTTTTCACGATCGTCTCGAACAACTACCGGCATTTCGCCCGGACGCTGGTGCAAAGCGTGCGTGCGAACAGCCCGGCGGTGGATGCCTTTGTCGCGATCTGCGACAGCCCGCTCGCGGCACGCGACCCGCGCGACGATTATGCCGAGATCCCGATCCGCCAGCTCGGCTTGCCGCAGTTCGATCGCTTCACCTTCCAATACACGATCCTCGAGCTCAACACGGCGATCAAGCCCTGGGTGATCCAGACGCTGTTCGACCGCGGTTACGAGCGCGTGATCTATTTCGACCCGGACATCAGGCTGTACGGGTCGGTCGAACCGATCCTCGAGCGCCTTGGCGGCGCGAACATCGTCCTCACGCCGCACCTCACGGGACGCCTCGACGATGGGCGCAATCCCACCGAGCTCGCGATCCTGCAAAGCGGCAGCTACAACCTCGGCTTCATCGCGCTGAACCGCTGCGATGCGACGCGCGAGTTCGTCGCGTGGTGGCAGAGCAAGCTGCTGCGCGACTGCGTGGTCGACATCCCGCGCGGCCTGTTCACCGACCAGAAATGGATCGACCTCGTCCCGGGGATGTACCCGGACGTGCACGTGGAGCGCGACGCGGGCTGGAACGTCGCCTACTGGAACCTCAATCATCGCAAGGTCGTGGCGCAGGACGGTTCGGTGCGCGTCGACGGACGCCCGTTGCTGTTCTTCCACTTCTCCGGGTTTTCTCCCGGCGGCCGGCTGTTGAGCAAGCACCAGGATCGCTTCACGATCGAGAACCTGCCCGTTGCCGTGCGCGATCTCGCGCATGCCTACGCCGAGGACCTGCAGCGCAACGGCATCGAGGAGTGTCGCGCGCTACCCTACGCGTTCGCGCGCTTTCCCGGCGGCGAACCGATACCCGATCTCGCGCGTCGGTGCTATCGCGAAGGCTTCGACTGGAACGAGCCGCATCCGGACCTGTGGACGCGCGCCGGCGAGGCGTTCCTGCTCGACTGGCTCAATGCGCCGCAGGATCGGCGCGCACCCTGGCTCACACGGCTTGCCGCAACGTTGTATCGGCTGCGTCCCGATCTGCAGGCGGCGTTTCCCGATGTGACCGGCGCCCACAGTCGCGCGTACGCGCACTGGTTCATCGAGCAAGCGCCAGCGCAGGAGCGCTTTCCCGATATCTTCATCGCGCCGCTGCGCGAAGCGCTCGGCGAGAAGAAGGTGGCGCGCGCGAGCGGTGACAAGCCGGCTGGCGCGGATGGCGTCTCCGACGTGGCTTTCAACGCGTCCAAGGCGAGCGAGGAGAGCGCGTTGCGTCGCGTCTATCGCTCCGTCTACCGGATGGCCTGGGGTGCGCGTCGCCTGGTGAAACCGCTCACCACGCAGGCGTTCCGGCATCGCGTGCGTCACGCGCTGCTGCGCAAGGCGTATTTCGACCGCACCTACACCACGCCGCCGCTTGTGACCTCGCCGTCGAGCGCCGGTGCGTTGCACGAGACCACTCCAACGGCGAAAGTGATCTATCCGGCGCACAAGCAGGAGCGGCCACGCACTACTGCTGACGCTATCGATAGCGGTGTGAATGTGATCGGCTACCTGACCGCGGAAAGCGGCGTAGGCGAATCGGCGCGCTCGATGCTGCGTATCCTCGCTGCGAGCGGGCTGCCGGTTGCGCCGATCAACTTCCGCGTCGGCAACCTGTCGCGCATGAACGAGGCGATTCCCGACATTCCCGCCTCGAAGGATCTGCACGCGGTCAATCTGTTCCACATCAACGCGGACCAGATGTTCGTGGCGCACGAGAGCCTCGGCGCATCGTTGTTCGAGGGCCGCTACAACATCGGCTTCTGGGCGTGGGAGCTCGCGGAGTTCCCCGACGCCTGGGTGCCGGCGTTCGATCTGCTCGACGAAGTGTGGGTGCCTTCGGCGTTCTGCCAGCAGGCGGTCGCGCTCAAGGCGCCGATTCCGGTCCTGCGTGTCCCGCATAGTGTGGAGGCGCCAAGCGTGTCACCCGACCGCGCTCGCTTCGGCATCCATGGCAATGACGTTGCATTTCTTGCGATGTGCGACGTCCTGAGCGTGCCCGAGCGGAAGAATCCGCTCGGCGTGCTGGACGCATTCCGCGCAGCTTTCCCGGGAACGGAGCCGGTGCGCCTGCTCCTCAAGGTCGGCAATGTCGAATTCCAGCCCGATATTCGCGACCGGCTGCGCGGTGCGGCGCAGGCGGATCCTCGCATCACCTTGCTCGAGGGCTATCTCGCGCGAGGGGAGCTCTGGTCCCTCATGACCAGCATCGATTGCTATGTATCGCTGCATCGCGCGGAAGGCTTCGGACTCGGGATGGCGGAGGCGATGGCCTGCGGCAAGGCGGTGATCGCCACCGGCTGGTCGGGCAACGTCGATTTCACGCGCGCCGAAAACGCATTGCTGGTCGACTATCGACTGCAACCGCTGCAACGCGATCTCGGCCCCTACCTGCGCGGCCAGTTGTGGGCCGAGCCGGACATCGAAGATGCGGCGCGGCACATGCGCGCGATTGCGGCATCCGCGGACCTGCGCGAGCGTCTCGCGCTGCGCGGCAGGGCAACCGTGGCGCGCGAGCTGTCGCCTGCGGCGCTGGCTCCGATGGTGGCTGCGCGCCTCGCCGCGATCCATTCTGCACGCGTGGCGCAAGCACCCTCGGAGTAATGGTGTCGCCGGCTCCGGCAGACGTCGAGCAGGCGTTCGCGCGCGCCGCGGAACTGCATCGCAGCGGAAAGCTCGCCGAAGCGGGCGAGCTCTACGCTGCGATACTGCACCGATCGCCGGACCATTTCGCCACACTGCACTGGCTCGGCGTGGTGCGCGCACAACTCGGTGCACCCGCTCAAGCGCTCGAATTGATCGACCGCGCATTGCGCATCGACGCCGGTTCGGCGCAGCTTCACGCCGATCGCGGCAACGTGTTGCGGATGCTCGACCGGCCGCGCGATGCACTCGAAGCGTACGACCATGCTCTGCGTCTGCAGCCCGCGTTTGCCGAGGCGCTCAACAATCGTGGCACGGCGGCGCAGGCGCTCGGTCGCGTCGACGACGCGCTCGCCGATTACAACGCGGCGCTGGCGTTGCAGCCGCTGAACGGCGCCGCGCGACTCAACCGCGCTCTCGCGCTGACCGTGCTGCGCCGCCACGAGCAGGCGCGGGAGGACTTCCAGTGGGCGCTGCACCTGAGACCCGATCTCGAGGCGGCGCGCGGTGGCTTGTTCCACGCGAACATGCAGTGCGGGGAGTGGCGCGACTACAAGGCACAGGTCGAGCGGCTGCGCCAGGATGTTCGCGCAGGCCGACACAGCATCGAGCCATTCGAATTCCTCGGCGTGTCGGACGTTGCCCGCGAACAGCTGCAGTGCGCGCAGGCCTACGTCGAGCAGAAACATCCCGCGATCACGGACGGCCCGGCCGTGCGGGTCGCGCACAGCGCGGATCGCATTCGGGTCGCTTATCTGTCCGCTGACCTGTGTGCGCATGCGGTCGCGAACCTGCTGGCGGGCGTGTGGGAATCGCACGATCACGCGCGATTCGAGACCATCGCGCTTTCGCTCGGTCCCGATACCGGCGATTCGATGCGCTTGCGGGTGCAGTCGGCGTTCGACCGATTCCTCGATGTGCAGTGCGACTCCGACGCGGACATCGCGCAGCGCATTGCAGAGCTTGGCGTCGATATCCTCGTCGATCTGGGGGCCTACACCGGGGGCGGGAGACCGGGCATCCTCGCGCGCCGTGCCGCGCCGATCCAGTTGTCGTTCCTCGGCTATCCCGGCACCACCGGCGCGCCCTACGTCGACTACCTGATCGCCGACCGATACGTCGTGCCCGAGCAGCATGAGGCGGCCTATTCCGAGCGTGTCGCGTGCCTGCCCGATACCTTCCAGGCAAACGATGCGAAGCGGCAACAGCCCACGCCGATCACTCGCGCGCAGGCCGGCATCCCCGACGACGCGTTCGTGTATTGCTGCTTCAACAACGACCACAAGATCACACCGACGATGTTCGACGTGTGGATGCGGCTGCTGCGCCGGCACGAGCACGCAGTGCTGTGGCTGCTCGGCGGCAACCCGAGCTTCGTGCTCAACGCCCGCCGCGAAGCGGTCGCGCGCGGAATCGACGCCGGGCGATTGATCTTTGCGCAGCGCGCAAGCTATGCGACCCACCTGTCGCGCTGCACGGTCGCCGATCTGTTCCTCGATACGCTGCCATTCAATGCTGGAGCGACGGCAAGCGATGCGCTATGGGCCGGTCTGCCCGTGCTGACCTGCTCGGGTGAGGCCTTCGCTGCCCGGATGGCGGGAAGCGTGCTGCGCGCGATCGGCCTTCCGCAACTCGTCACCGAATCGCTCGCCGATTACGAGGCGCTCGCCGATCGACTCGCCGGCGACCCGCCCGCACTGGCGCAGATCAAGGAACGCCTGCTCGCCAATCGCGCCACGCATCCGCTGTTCGATACGCAGCGCTTCACGCGTCATCTCGAATCGGCTTACACCACGATGTGGGAGCGCCACCGACGGGGCGATGCGCCGCAGGGATTCGCCGTTTCGCGCGGCGATTGACTGCATCGATCGCTTGCCTTGCCGCGAGCGCGTCAGTCGCTGCGCACCTTGCCGTAGGTTGCGAACTTCGCGATGACGCGCTCCATTTCCGCGTCGCTCAACACCTCCGGCTCGCCGATCTGCAGCGCGCGCCAGTACATTTCGGCGAGGGTCTCGACTTCGATCGCGAGCGCCAGTGCCCTCTTCGGCGAGGCGCCCACTGCGATCATGCCGTGATGCGCAAGCAGGCACGCCTTGCGTCCTTGCAGCGCGCGGACGGCATGATCGGAGAGCTCCTGCGTGCCGAAGGTTGCATACGGCGCACAGCGGATGTCGCGACCTCCTGCGACCGCGATCATGTAGTGAAAGGCCGGTATGCCGCGGTCGAGGCAGGCAAGCGTTGTCGCGAACGGCGCGTGGGTGTGCACGATCGCCGCCGCATCGCTTTGCGCGAGGTAGATGTCGCGATGAA
>DATKLH010000494.1:0-6197 GCA_035542515.1 Casimicrobiaceae bacterium | reverse complement strand
CGCTGCGTCTGGCCGAAGCTCGCCACATCGCTCGATCGCCGCACCCATTTGCCGTCGGGATGTCGTCGCACGATACCCGACGCCGTGCACGGGACATCCGCGAGGATACGTTCGAATGGCACGCCGTCCCACCACTGCCCGGGCTCCGCGGCATCGCCGCAACGTACCCTCACCGCCCGATCGGCATGGCCCAGGCGCTGCAGATTCTCCTCGATGCGTTGCAGGCGCGGCGCATCGATGTCGAGCGCCAGCACCTCCACATCGGCGATCTCGAGCAGATGCGTGGTCTTGCCGCCCGGCGCAGCGCACGCGTCGAGGACGCGCTGTCCGTCCTGGGGACGCAGAAGTGACGCTGCGAGCTGGGCGCCTGCATCCTGCACCGCGAACCAGCCCTCGCCATAGCCAGGCAGGGCTTGCACGGGTTGGGGAAATTCTACGACCACCCCGCACTCGCCCACGGCGCGTGCGGCAATGCCCCGAGCTTCGAAAGCCGCTAACAAGCGCTGCCGGTCGGTGCGACGCTGGTTGACGCGCAACGTCAGAGGCGGTCGCTCGTTGCCGGCAGCGAGGATCGATTGCCAGTGCTGCGGAAAATCCGCCTTGACGCGCTCGATCCACCAGCGCGGATACGACCATCGCGCGACGGGGTCGTGGCGTACGGCGGCCAGCAGTGCCTCGCGTTCACGCAGGAAGCGACGCAGGACCCCGTTGACCAGGCCCTTCGCCGCGGGTCGCGCGACCATCGCTGCAGCGGCAACGGCACGATCGACAACCGCAAAATGCGGCGCGCGAGTATGTTCCAGCTGATAGAGCGCGACCGGGATCAGCGTGACTAGCAGAGGATCCGTCGGTGGCTTGCTGAGCAGGCGCCGTGCAAGAGCATCGAGCGTGCCCCAATGACGGAGGGTGCCATAGGCGAGCTCCTGGATGAGGCTGTGGCCGCCACGGCTGCGGTCCAACCCAGCCAGCGCCGCGGTCAATGTGGAGCCCTCCAGCACCCGCGCCACGACACGCGAGGCATCGGCCTGCTCGTTATGCAACCCTGCGCTCCGCGAAACAGTGCATCAGACGACTGTCGCGCCGAATCGCATGCCCGGAGCGATCCGACGGCCGGCGACGAACGCGGCCGCGGGCATCCGCTTGCCTCCCGCGGGCTGCAAGGTGGTAAGCCGCAGCGCCCCGTCCGTGACGGACTCTCCGCAGGCGACATCGATCCCTTTGGCGCCTACGGCGAGGACGGTACCGGGCGGCGCGGCCTGGTCGCGCGCCACCGGCTCGGCGCCCCAGATCTTGACCTCGCCACCGGCCCACCGAGTGAACGCGCCCGGCGCCGGATCGAACGCACGGACGCGCCGGTCGAGGATGCTTGCGCTCTGCTGCCAGTCGACCAGCGCTTCGGCGGCTTCCACCTTGCGCGCGTATGTCGCTCCGTCGCCGGGTTGTGGCGTGGCTACAACGCGTCCGTCGACCGTTAGTCGGCTCAGAACCGACGTGATGGCGGACGCGCCGGCCGCAGCGAGCTTGTCGTGCAGGCTTCCCGCGGTCTCGCGCGGATCGATTGCGACGTCGACGGTTTCGATCATGGGACCGGTGTCCAGACCCTCGTCCATCTGCATGATCGTCACACCGGTCGAGGTGTCGCCCGCTTCGATCGCACGCTGGATCGGAGCAGCCCCACGCCATCGCGGCAATCGGGAAGCGTGAATGTTCAGGCATCCCCAGCGCGGCCATTCGAGCACGGCCGCTGGAAGGATCAGTCCGTACGCAGCGACAACCAACACGTCCAGGGCGATCGCAAGCACCGCTTCGCGCTGGCTTGCATCGCGCAACGTGGCTGGTTGCAGGACGAAAAGATCCTTCTCCAATGCGACGCGCTTGACCGGAGACGCGTCGAGGCGCAGGCCTCGTCCATGCGGACGATCGGGCCGAGTGAGCACGAGCGGTACCGTATGCCCTGCGGCGACGATCGCGCGCAACGCGTGCGCGGCGAATTCCGGCGTGCCGGCGAAACCGACGCGCATGGAGCCGTCAGCTCGCCAGGCGATGCTTCTTGCGGAGCTTGCCCTGCAGTCGCGCGCGCTTGAGCGGCGACAGGTAGTCGACGAAGACCTTGCCGACCAGATGATCCATCTCGTGCTGGATGCACACCGCAAGCATTCCTTCGGCGCGCATTTCGAAGGGCGCGCCGTTGATGTCGAGCGCGCGCACGGTCACGTTCGCGGCACGTTTGACCTTGTCGTAGAAGCCGGGCACGGACAGGCACCCTTCCTCGCACTCGGTTTCGCCGTCCGACGAGATGATCTCGGGATTGATGAAAACCTTGAGATCATCACGCGTATCGGAGATATCGATCACGATCACACGCTTGTGGACATCCACCTGGGTGGCGGCCAAGCCGACGCCGGGGGCTGCATACATGGTCTCCGCCATGTCGCGAACGAGCTTCTGGATCTCGGGCGTGACAGCGGCAACGGGGCTCGCGACCTTGTTGAGCCGCGGATCGGGATATTCGAGGATCGAGAGCAACGCCATGACAGTCTGACTTGCCAAATGCAAAGTACCGGATGCAGAATCCTTGTTAAGTCCTTATTTTGTGGCGCTTTAGGACAATAGCAAGAGCCGGCGGCGGCACCCCTGCCCAGAGAAAGAGGCGTTATGGTTCAACACTTTATCACAGCCTCGCGTGCGCCCCGGGTCGCGGCGCTCATCGCGCTTCTGACCCTGGGCAGTGCGGCAATCGCGCAGCAGGCCCAGCCGATTGCCATCGCGGACAGCGCGCCGCAGTCGTACACGGTGCAAAAAGGCGACACCCTGTGGGGCATCGCCGGCAGGTTCCTCAAGGATCCCTGGCGCTGGCCCGACGTGTGGCGGATGAATCGCGAGCAGATCAACAATCCGCATCGGATCTACCCTGGCGACACGGTGATGCTCGTGCGGACCGCTGCCGACGGCCGGCCGCAGCTCATGCTCGCGCAGAACACCGTGCGGCTCGAGCCGACGATCCGCTCGAGCCCCATCGAAGCGCAGGCCATCCCGCCGATCCCGCCCCGCGACATCGAGCCGTTCCTGTCGCGCCCGCTCATCACGGGCGCCAACGGGCTGCCTGGCCGCGCGGAAATCATCGCCGGGCGTGACGAGCGCGTGGTGCGCGGCCAGAGCGACGTGGTCTACGCGGTCGGCCTCGACCCCAAGGAAGGCGACTTGTGGTTCATGTACCGCCCCGGCGAGCGTCTGGTCGGGGCCGACGGCGAACTGCTCGGCGTCGAGAACCGCTACCTGGGCACCGCTCGTGTAGAGAGGTTCGCCGAGGTGTCTACGGCACGCATAGAGACGGCGACCGAGGAGGTCGTCGTCGGCGATCGACTCGTCCCTGCGGCGCGCGAACCGATCCAGAACTACGTGCCGCATGCACCCGACAAGCCGATCGATGCGCGCATTCTCAAGCTCGCCTACGAGGGTGCGGAAACGGGGCGTGGTTACATCGTGACCCTCGACAAGGGTTCCGCCGATGGGCTCGAGGTGGGCCACGTACTGGCGGTCTATCGCGTTGTCGCGCCGCTTCGCGACAGGCGGCCCAACGCCGAGAGCCAGACGGTGCTGCTTCCCGGCTACGACCAGACGACCTGGTACACCCCGCCGAAGTACCTGAAGATTCCCGACGAGCGCACCGGGATCATGATGGTGTTCCGCGTTTTCGATCGGGTGTCCTACGCCCTGGTGCTGAACACCACCGATCCGGTTCGCGTCGGCGACTTCGCCCGCACACCGTAGGTACGTCCAACTCACTCGACGCGGAGCCGCCAGCGGCGGCTCCTTTCGCGCGACCGATTGCCGTGGCGCCGGATTCCCGCACGCTCGCGTGGGCGGTGCTCGCCCACAAGCACTTGCCGCAGCGCGCGGTGTTCGAATTGCTACAGGCCTTCGCCGATCCGCGTGCGGTGCTCGAAGCCCCTCGCACGCAACTCGCGAGAGTCGTTGCCGGCCCGATCGTCGATCGAATCGTCGCCCCTTGCGACGACAAGGCGATGAAGTCCATGACTGATTGGCTCGGCGTCGACGGCAACAGGCTGCTCGCTTGGGGCGATCCCGATTATCCGCGAGCGTTGCTCGAAGTTTCGGAGATGCCGCCCGTGCTGTTCCATGTCGGACGCGCCGACATCCTCAATCGACCTGCACTGGCGATCGTGGGCAGCCGCAATGCGACGCCCCAAGGCAACGACACCGCAACGGAGTTCGCGTCCGCGCTGGCGAGCGCGGGCCTGACGATCGTATCGGGCCTCGCGCTTGGCATCGATGCTGCTGCTCATCGGGGCGCACTGACCCATGATGCGTCCACCATCGCGGTCGTCGGCACGGGCCTCGACCGCGTCTATCCGGCTCGCCACCGCGAGCTCGCGCACGCGATCGCCGAAAAGGGCGCGCTGCTTTCGGAGTTCCTGCCTGGCACGCCCCCGCGCAGGGAGAACTTCCCCCGCCGCAATCGATTGCTGAGCGCGTTGGCCAAGGGCGTGCTCGTGGTGGAAGCAACGCTCTCGTCGGGATCGCTGATCACGGCGCGCCTGGCTGGAGAGCAGGGTCGCGAGGTCTTCGCCATACCCGGCTCGATTCACTCGCCGTTTTCCAAGGGCTGCCACAAGCTGATTCGCGAGGGCGCAAAGCTCGTGGAAAAGGCCGAGGACGTGCTGGTTGAACTCGGCATGGCGACGGTTACGCCGTCCGCCGCCAAGGGCAAGCGCAAAGCGTCGCGACCGCTCGAAGGCGATGCGGCCCGCGTCCTCGACGCGTTAGGCAACGACGTCATCGATCTCGAGACGCTCGTCACGCGCACGCAACTTCCGGCCGCCACAGTCGTCGCATGCCTGACTACGCTGGAGATCGAATCGCGCGTGGGCGCGATGCCGGGCGGTCTTTGGCAGCGACGGGATTGAACAGGCCGACAAGACTGTTGGCTCGCCGCGGATCGTTGTGCGCCCCTTGCATACCGCGTCGGCAGGGGGAGCCCAACCCGGGCGCGATTCGATATCGATTCCGTTGGATTCGCGACAGCGCTCGAAGCACCCAGCCATCCCAAATGAGACAGCCGGCAACCCCTTCGCCGAAGGCGCCCGCGCAGCGCGTCTCGGGGCCCTACGTCTATTGGTTTCTTGACCGACCCATCCCACCTTCCTGTACCATCGGCCTCCCTTTTGCGGGCTGCGTGCGTGCGCGGCCCCACGTCGTTCATTGACCAAGCAGCTCATCATCGCCGAGAAGCCTTCCGTCGCCGCGGACATCGCGCGCGCGCTGGGCGGATTCACGCGCCACGACGATTACTTCGAGAGTGAGCGCTACCTGCTGTCGTCCGCGGTGGGCCACCTGCTCGAGATCGGAATGCCGGAAGACGAGGAGGTCAAGCGCGGCAAATGGACCTTCGCGCACTTGCCGGCGATCCCGTCACGATTCGACCTCAAGCCCATCGAAAAGAACGAGAACCGGCTTCGCACGCTGCTCAAGCTCATCAAGCGCAAGGACGTGACCGGCCTCATCAACGCTTGCGACGCGGGGCGCGAGGGCGAGCTCATCTTCCGCTACATCGCGCAGTACGCGCGCACCGACAAGCCGATCACGCGGCTGTGGCTTCAATCGATGACACCGGCGGCGATCCGGGAAGGCTTCGCTGCGCTTCGACGCGACGAAGCGATGCGTCCGTTGGCCGACGCTGCGGTGTGTCGCTCGGAATCCGACTGGCTCGTAGGCATCAACGGCACCCGCGCCATGACGGCGTTCAACTCCAAGGCGGGAGGCTTCCAGCTGACCACCGTGGGGCGTGTGCAAACGCCGACGCTCGCAATCCTGGTCGAGCGCGAGGCGAAGATCCGCGCGTTCGTCCCGCGGAGCTACTGGGAGCTGCACGGCACCTTCCGCGCGGCTGCAGGTGAATACACCGGCCGCTGGTTCGACGCGAGCTTCAAGCGGCGCGACGACGATCCGGACGCGCGCGCCGAACGGTTATGGGAAGAGGCGCGTGCGCATGCGATTGCGGAGAAGTGCGCGGGTCGGCCCGGAACGGTCAGCGAGGAATCGAAGCCGTCGACGCAGGTTGCGCCGCTGCTCTACGACCTGACCACGCTGCAGCGCGAAGCAAATGCTCGCTTCGGTTTTTCCGCGCGCACCACCTTGTCCCTGGCTCAAGCGCTGTACGAAAAGCACAAGGTGCT
>DATKLH010000493.1:0-2660 GCA_035542515.1 Casimicrobiaceae bacterium | reverse complement strand
ATCATCGCGACCGGCTTCGACGCGGCGTGCGTGGGCGCGGCCATGATCTTCACGTCGAGCACGGTGGAGAGCCCGCCGAGGCCCTGCGCGCCGATGCCCAGGGCATTCACCTTGTCGTAGAGGTCGATGCGCAACTCCTCGATGCGATTGCCCGGACCGCGCGCTTTCAGCTCATGCATGTCGATCGGGTCCATCAGCGCTTCCTTGGCGAGGAGCATCGCCTTTTCCGCGCTGCCGCCGATGCCGATGCCGAGCATGCCCGGCGGACACCACCCTGCGCCCATGGCGGGCACCGTCTTGAGCACCCAATCGACGATCGAATCGGATGGATTGAGCATCACGAACTTCGACTTGTTTTCCGATCCGCCCCCTTTGGCCGCGATCCTCACGTCGATGGTATCGCCGGGAACCAGATCGAAATGCACCACCGCGGGCGTGTTGTCATTGGTGTTGCCGCGGCGTCCGGCAGGATCGCGCACGATCGACGCGCGCAGCGTGTTCTCGGGATCGAGGTATGCGCGACGCACACCTTCATTGATCATGTCGGTCACGCTCATCGTCGTGTCGGCGAAACGCACGTCCATGCCGACCTTCACGAACGCGACGACGATACCGGTGTCTTGACAGATCGGCCGGTGGCCTTCGGCCGACATGCGCGAGTTGGTGAGGATCTGCGCGATCGCATCCTTGGCGGCGGGCGACTGCTCCGCGTCGTACGCCGCGCCGAGCGCCTCGATGTAGTCGATCGGATGGTAATAGCTGATGTATTGCAGCGCGTCGGCGACGCTGGCGATGAGGTCTTCCTGGCGGATGGTGGTAGTCATGGTCGACTCGATGGGTGGCGCACGATCCCGATGGGACCGAGGTGGGAATACCTCGCTGCGACCTTTGCCAGCGAGTTCGCGCGTGCCGTCTCTTGCACGCAAATGGCAGATCGTACGGAGTGCGCAATCGCAGCGGTTACTCTGCCGGACTATTGCATCGTACGGCATCCACCGGTGCTGTTCTCTCGGCTTTCTACCAAACGCTTGGTGCGTCTCCGGGTCTTTCGCCCGCACTGCGAACCGCGCCGGAATCCGCACGCGCGTGCGTTACTTTCCCGGTTTTCCATTCCATTCCCCAACGATCTTACCATCGCGCCGCAGCGCTATTGACCAGGATCAAGCAAGGGCTGCGTAGGTCGCATTGCGCGTTTGCGGCTTGAGTAGACTTTGCCGAGCCACGCACAAGGCGTTCTTCACGGAGGAGGCGCAATGTCCAACATCGAGTCCGTCCTGCAAGAAAACCGGCTGTTCGAGCCGAGCCGGGATTGGATGGCCAACGCGAACATCAAGCCGGCCGACTTCAAGGCGCTGAACGACTGGGCCGCACGCGATTTCGAGGGCTTCTGGGGCGATCTCGCCCGCGAGACGCTCGCGTGGCACAAACCGTTCACCAAGGTGCTGAACGAGGGCAACGCGCCGTTCTACAAGTGGTTCGAGGATGGCGAGCTCAACGCGTCGTACGTGTGTCTCGAGCGCAACCTCGAGAACGGCAACGCGAACAAGACCGCGATCATCTTCGAGGCCGACGACGGCAAGATCACGCGCGTCACCTACCAGGATCTCTACCATCGCGTGTGCAAGCTCGCGAACGGGCTCAAGTCGCTGGGGCTCAGGAAGGGCGATCGCGCGATCATCTACATCCCGATGTCGATCGAAGGCGTCGCGGCGATGCAGGCCTGCGCGCGCCTGGGCGTGACGCACTCCGTGGTGTTCGGCGGCTTCTCCGCCAAATCGCTGCAGGAGCGGATCGTCGACGTCGGCGCGGTAGCCGTGATCACCTCCGATGAACAGATGCGCGGCGGCAAGGCGCTGCCCATCAAAGCCATCGTCGACGAGGCGATCGCGATGGGCGGATGTGAAGCGGTGCGCAGCGTGGTGGTGTATCGGCGCACAGGCAACCCCGTCCCGATGAACGCCGGACGCGACGTATGGATGCACGAGCTCGTCGACAAGCAGCCCGATCGCTGCGAGCCGGTCTGGGTCGACGCCGAGCATCCGTTGTTCATCCTCTACACCTCGGGCTCGACCGGCAAGCCGAAGGGCGTCCAGCATTCCACCGGGGGTTATCTGCTGTGGGCGATGATCACCATGAAATGGGTGTTCGATCTCAAGCCCGCGGACATCTTCTGGTGCACGGCGGACATCGGCTGGGTGACCGGTCACACCTACATCGCGTACGGTCCGCTGGGCTGCGGCGCGACCGAGGTCGTGTTCGAAAGCGTGCCCACGTATCCGAACGCGGGCCGTTTCTGGGACATGATCCAGCGGCACAAGGTGAACATCTTCTATACCGCGCCCACCGCCATCCGCTCGCTCATCAAGGCGTCCGACATGGATGCGAACGTGCATCCCAAGAGCTTCGATCTTTCGAGCCTTCGCTTGCTCGGCACCGTGGGCGAGCCGATCAATCCGGAAGCCTGGATGTGGTACTACAAGAACGTCGGCAACGAACGCTGTCCGATCGTCGACACGTGGTGGCAGACCGAGACCGGCGGACACCTCATCTCACCGCTGCCCGGCGTGACCGCGTTGAAGCCCGGCTCGTGCACGCTGCCGCTTCCGGGAGTCATGGCGGCGATCGTCGACGAGACCGGTCACGACGTTCCGAACGGACAG
>DATKLH010000492.1:0-2779 GCA_035542515.1 Casimicrobiaceae bacterium | reverse complement strand
GCGCGTTTCGCGGCGGCGTGGCGCGGGCTCGCATCGGTCTTCTTCCATGGATACTTGCGCTGCGCTTCGTTCCGCTTCTGCTCGGCTCGATTGTCTGCAATTTCGCCTTCGGACTGTGGATGCGACGCGTCCAGCTTGCTGGAACGCCACAACGCGCAGGCCATGCTACGAGCGATTCTCGCGATCGCTGTCGCCGCTAATCTCGCCGCCCTGTTCTATTGCAAATACGCCAACTTTTCATGGGAAGCGTCAACTTCGCGCTCGACAGTTCCCTGCTCGCCCCAAGGCGCGATCCTTGCGATCGGACCTCGTTGTTCGATTCTCTGGCTAGTCCAACACCGCGATCGGCTTGTCGCGCATGTTCAACATCGACCTGCCGCTTGACCCCAAGGACGACTCGCTCCAGCGCGCTTATCTCGCGAACGCCGTATCACAGCGGCGCTTCCAGGTGATCGATATGGCGCCGGTCTTCGCGCCCGACTGGCAGGTCCATCGCACGCATTTCGATTTCCTTTCCGCTCGACCACGATCTCGACGGCTACGGCCGCGCGCTCATCGCGCGACAGATCGCGCAACGCCTCGACACGACCGCGCGATAACCCCGGCTCCGCGGCGCTGCTTTCAGTCTCCGTCGGCGGGCTTCGCGGTGGCGCGCCAACGGGACTGCAGCGCGCCGATCACGCGCGCCTCGAGTCCATCGGGCCGGCCCAGCAACATCCAGCTCGCGACGACCCACGCGGAATAGAACAAGCCGCCCAGGGCGATCCGCAGCGCGAGATCGAACAGCGGCGCGATCCACACCCCTTGCGGCAGAAGGCGCAACAACGCGGCCATGGCGATCGCGCCCACCAGCGGGCGCCAAACCGCAGTCCAGAAATCGCGCAACGACACGCCGATCGACGGACCGATACCGAGCCACAGCACGAGGCTGCCGATGCAGGTGAGCGCGCGCGCCCAGACCAGGCCGAACACGCCGTACCCGAGCAGCGCGAGTCCGAGTACCACGAGCAATCCGGCCTCGGCCCAGTTGGCGAGTCCGAGCGTGCGCGAATCGCCCCTGATCATGAGGATCACGTAATACGGACCGTTCATGTAGCGCAGCGCCCAGGCGATCGAGAAGACCGCGAGCATCGGCGCGGCCGGCATCCATTTGTCGCCGAGCAGGACCGCGACCGCCTGCTCGGCGACGGCGGCCAGCCCGAAACCGGCCGGCAGGATCAGCAGGTTCGAAGCGGCCAGTGTTTTCTTCATCGCCTCGCGCAGCCGATCGCTCGCGGCGTTGATCTGCGCGAGCACCGGCAGCAGCGCGCGATTGATCGGCGCACTCACCTCCATCGTGATCGTCTGGCCGAGGTCCGCCGCAATCGAGTACAAGCCGAGCGACGAGGCGGATCCGAGGCGCCCGACGAAGAATTCGTCGGCCTTGCGCACGAAGAACTGCCCGATGCCGGCAACGAGCATCCACTGGGAAAAGCGCCAGATCTCGCCGAAGCGCATCAGCGTGAAGCGCCCGCGATAGGGATGCAGCACGTAGCTCAGGACGCATCCGATGGAATAGCCGAACACGGTGCCGATCACCAGCGCCCAGTAGTTGCGCAACCAATACGCGAGCGCGATGGTGACGGCGACCGACAGCGTCTTCGCGATGACCGCGAGCCGCACCTCGAGGCCGAAGTCGAGGTCCTTGCGCGCGAGCAACGGTCCATAGCTGGTAAGACCCGACACGGCGATGCCGATGCACAGCACCAGCATGACGGGTACTACGCGCGCATCGTGGAAGTACAGCGCCGCGAGCGGCGATATGCATGCCACCACGACCGCGACGGCCGCGCTCTGCAGCACCTTGAGCGTCCACGCCGAGTCGATCAGCTCGCGCGATGCGTTGGGATCGCGCAGCAGGACCGCCTCCGAGCTCACCGAGAAGAACGTGTCGATGAAGCTCACGAACAACATGGCCATTGCCATGACGCCGTAGTCGTCGGGCGCGAGCAGCCGCGCCAGCACGAGCGTGCTGAAGATTCCCAGCACCTTGACCACCCAGCGCAGGGACACCGACCACAGCGTGCCCTTCACCAGCGCCGTGCCGAGGGCTCCGCCCTTCACGCTACGCCTGCGGCCAGCCGGGTTGCGGATGTCGCGTGCAACGCGGTTGGTCCATGAGCCGGCAGCCGAGGATCGAACGCCATGCGCCTATTCGAAGCGTGAGCGGGATGATGCGACCAGCAAGAAGGTGGGCTTGCCACGAGGGACTGCTCCGCCCTCCGTCGATGTCGTTAACGCATTGCCAAGCGTGGGATCGGGCGCGCCGAATCGGACGCGCGCCCCCGGACCGCAACGCCTCAGTGCAGCGCCGCGCCCTGCACCGTGACGTTGCCGGCGCTCGACGCCTGCGTCCAGTCTAACGTGAGTTGCTGGCCGGAGGTGGCGGCGTTGAACGTGAGGGTGTAAACGCCGTCGTATTGCGCCGTTCCGCTGAGCGAGGTGTCGATGAAGTCGGGATTCGATCCATCGGACAGGTGCGCGGTCAGCTTGCCCGTCGACGCCCATCCGCCGATGTAGATCTGGATCGTGCGCACCGTCGTGTCGGCGGGAAGAATCAACCGGAAGCCGTGATCGCGCCCTGCGATGTAGAGTCCTCCGGTGGTGCTGCCGCTGGCGGTGGGCGTTCCGCCCCTCCAGGTCATCAGGCGCGGATCGTTGGTGTAGGTGAACGCCGTGCCGCCGAGCGCGACGACATTCGCGATCGCGCCGCTGCCGCCGGACTTGTGATCGTATCCGG
>DATKLH010000491.1:0-2513 GCA_035542515.1 Casimicrobiaceae bacterium | reverse complement strand
CCGGACGCCGCAAGCCGTTACGCGATCGTCTCGGTGGCGATGAGCTTTTGACCAACACGCGCGCACTGGCATTGTCAAAGTCCGCCGCCCCAGCGGTACTGCCACGCGATGCCCGCCAGATCGAAGCTGTTGCCGGTTCGCGCCGCGACGCCGCTGCTCGCATAGATCTTGAGCGAATCGCGCCGGTCGATCGGGATCGCAAGCGTGAGGCCGGTGCGCCAGTTCTGCTGCAGGTTGGCATCGCGTACCCCGTCCACGGTGGTTCGGCCCCCGGTGAAATACGTCGCATCGAGCGATGCCCATACGCCGGATCGAAAGCTGTAGATCGCGTGCAACTGCGCCGAATAGACCGGTTGCTGAGCGCGCGTCTTCCCGCCATAGAAGTCGTCGTTGTCGGTGAAGAAGGTCCCCGCGGCGGCGAGCTCGAAGGTCCATGGGCCCATGGCTTTCGACACGCCGAGCTCGGGCTTGAAAGACCAGCGATGGTTGCTCAGGTTGACTAGGCGATCGGGCGCGTACTGGCCCCAGGGCACCGAGACCTGAAGGCTCGCGCCGACGATGACATCCTGCGCGTAATCGCGGAATTCGCTCGCGTTTAGCGCCGGCGCTCCGTAGAAATTCACCGATACGCGGATGCGCGAGTCGGTGAAGCCGCTGATGTCGCGCGCGAGCGGCTGACCCGCGTAGTCGGCGGACCCGGAAAGCCATGTGTAGGGAACGATCATGTCGACCTTGGCCGACCGGCCCCACAGGTCCAGCGAACGCGCGTAGGCGAGGACGATGCTCGACGTCGTGAGTTGCTCGTTGGTCACGGGAAGCGCAGGGTCGAACGAGAGGCCACCCTGCGTGTATGCATAGCTGGCGATAAGGAAGTTCACGCCCACCGGCGCGTTCGAGTAGCTTCGCGGCTCGATATCCTGCGCTGGCGCCACACGGGCCAGGCACACGCATGCCAGAGCCAGCAGGCATCGCGTCACTACGTGTCCGCCGGCGCGCAATGGCGGAGCGGCAATCGGCTGTCCGCTCGTGGCCGTCAGACCCGGGCTGGCAACGCTGCGGCACTCGCGGCCAGTGCGCGGAAAAGGGTTGGAGCGGCGACACCGCGCCGCAACGGATTGGCCCACGCCGCCCATGCGCCGATGATGCGCAATTGGATACGCGCAATCCTGTCAATTCTCGACATGCCGGCGGACGCTGCGGCGTCAAGCGGCGGCTAGGGAGGCGTGACCGCGACGGGGACCTCGAGCATCACCTTCGACGCCTCGACGTTGACCTCGTAGACCGTCGTGCACAGCGCTTCGATGTCGTTGATGCGGCCCGTCACGACGTCGTATTGCCATCCGCAGCCCGGACAGCGAACTCGCCGTCCGGAGCGCTCGCCCTGCGAAAGCGATGCGCCGCAGCGGACGCATGCGTCGTCCATCGCGAAGATGCAGCCCTGGACGTTGAACAGCGCGACCTTGCTGTGCGGAATCGCGACCACCGTCGCCGCTTGCGCTCCGATCTGATCGATCGTGCCTACCTCGATGAATGTTGTCATTGCTCTTGTTTGCTGCAGTGCGCCTCGCAAACGTCGCTCCTCCCCGCGTAGAAGCGCGGACGCCCTGGCGGGGATCCAGCGCGGCACGACCCGGGGATCTTCAACCGATGGCAGATGTGCTGTGCATCGTGTCCCTTTCGCGGCGCCCCGTCCTTGCAATTCGCGACAGCTTGCGTGAGCTCGAGCGTTCGCGGGGCGTGTCGGGAGGAAAGAGTCATCGCTCGCAGCGAGATCCTGCTCGAGCATCCACGTCGTGGACCGCGGATTTCCAATGCAACTGCGAACGCCATGGCGATCATGAGCCTGATGACACACCCGACATGCCGTCCGGGCCGCCGTGGCGAGAATTGCGAGGACCAGCACAAGCGACATCGCGCACAATCCGGCGCGCATTCGATGACCGCGCTACGCGGTTGCGTTGCCCGAGAAGGTCGCCATGAAATTCGTCGAGATCGCGTACCGCTACGAATCGGAACCGCCGCCGGAGCGTGCGCGCCCTCTCGACGCAGACGCCGCGCGCGATCGCCTCGACCAAGGGAGCCGCGCGTTCGCGGCGCTGCTTGCGCATCTGGGCGCGGGTCAGGGCGAGGCGCGGCGGATCATCCGGGTCGATCCACGCGACCTCGGGCTTTCGCGCGGGCACGCCGCGCCGCTTCAACATCCCTTCGCAGCCGTGCTCGGCTGTTCGGACGCGCGTGTTCCGGTGGAGCTGATCTTCAGCGAAGGACCCAACGATCTGTTCGTCGTTCGCGTTGCGGGCAATGCGTTGGGCGACGACGTGCTCGCAAGCCTCGAGTACGCTGTGGATCACCTCAGCGATACTTTGCAGCTGGTCGTCGTGCTCGGGCACAGCGGTTGCGGGGCGCTCACCGCTGCCGTCGATGTCTTTCTCGACCCGGCGGCGTACCTGGCGGTCGCCGCGAAGCACGTGCTGCGAACGCTTCTCGACCGTCTGCTCATGGTCGTTCACGCG
>DATKLH010000490.1:0-3426 GCA_035542515.1 Casimicrobiaceae bacterium | reverse complement strand
GGTGTCGTAACGATCGAGGATGGCGATCTTGCGCGTATAGCCGCGCAGTCCCATGTCCTTGACGTCGATCTTCGCGCCGCGTGGATCGGCGTGCCACAGCGTGTCCTTCTCCGGACGCGTGAGCGCCTGGATCAACGCATCACGCACGATGCGCGGCTGCGTCGAGTGCGGATCGTGGCAGTAGAAGCAGTTGAGCGCATGGCTCACGCTCTTCGCCATGTCGACCACCTTCGAGGTACGGCTCCAGCGTGCACCCGGCACCGGATCGCCCATGTAGGCCCACTCGAGGATGTGGTCCTGCGTCTTGCACGACAGGCATACCGGATTCGCGGCGGCTGCAGTGCCCGGCTTGAGCGCCTTGTGATCCTGCCCCGGGAACTTGTCTTCGAGCACGCTCTGGATGTCGATGTTGCCGCCGGCGGTGGCAAGGCTCTGCCAGCCGTTCTTCGGTTCGAAACGCCCGCCGAAGGCGCGATCGACCACCAGCTGATCGTAAAGCGCGAACGCGTGCGAGCGCGGAGCGTTGTGCTCCTTGGTGAAGCCGTGCGGCATCATCAGCTTGTCCCACGACGGGTTCGGTGATGGACCAGCGTAGCGCGATTTCTCGGCGCGCGCGGCCTTGTCCCAGTCCATTTTGAACAGCGTCTCGAACTGGTTGCGGTGACACGCACCGCACACCGCGGGATCGGTCTTGGTGACCGGCCGCGCCGATGCATCCTGCAGATGCGCCGCGATGCCGTCGTGGCACGCGTTGCAGCCGACGGCCTTGTGCTTGCCGATGCTGTGCAGATCGCGGATCGGCGCATGACAGCCGTAGCAGGGCGTCGCATCGAAACGTGACGTCTTCGCTGCAGGCGTCTGTGCCGCGATCGCAAGCGGCATCAGCGCGGCGACCAACGCCGCGAGGACACGTGACAATGCACGTACGACGGTCATGTTGGATCTCCCGATTTGTAGTCTCCGCGCAACCGTGCGTTGTGCACCGCTTGCGTCGTCTCGCTTTCGGCTCGCGCGTTGCGAGCGAGTGAAGGAGCAGCGTGGAAAGCGTCGCGAGAGCGGCGCCGCGACGAGCGAGCGTGCTCACGATGCCGTCCAGCGTAGCAGCGCCGTCGGGACCTCGCTCGACGGTGAGCACGACGATTGATGTACGTCAAAGAGCGGCACGAGCGCGCCGCGAAGCGACAGGCGGATTACGAATCAGCGGCGCGAGCGCGCCGCGACACGCGCTAGGGCACGCGCTTGTCGATGACCACGCCGACGTTGGTGGCGCCCACCTTCACGGGCGCGGAGAGGCCTTCGAGGTCACCGCTTTGTGCGATCGCGTTGCCGGTCTTCGAGATGCGCGCACCGATCACGACGTTGGGGAAATCGGACAGCTTCATCGACGGCGACATCGCCATGGCGTCCTCGAGCGTGAACGAGGTCGGCAGGTCCTTCACTTGCTTGCGCAGGATGGCGAGCGGCATGCGCGGGCCTTCGCTCGCGCGCGCGAAGATGAACACGATGTCGTCGGGCTTGGCCTGCGCAGCCAGCCCGGGCGAAAGCGATACGGACCCGGATACGCGCGTGTTGCCGTTTGCGGCCGCCGGCGCGTTGCCCCCCGATGGCGGTGCGTCCATCGCGACCTTCGGAGCATCGCTACCCGGCGTCGCGGCGGACGCGAGCGATGGAACGGTTTGCTTGGCCGCGTCGGCGAGACCGCCGAGGTCGCGCGCCTCCTTGATGCTCGCGTCGACCGACTGCGCCATCTCGGAGCCAGGCGGTACGCTTTCCTTCATGCGTTCCCAGTAGCTCACCGCCGCTGCGTAATCCTTGCGATCGAACGCCGCGGTGCCGGCGAGCGCCAGCGCCTTCCATTGCCTGGGGTTGATCTGCAGCGCACGATTGATCGCGTCGAGCGGCTTGCCTTCGAGCGACTGGTTCTGGACCACGCCGAGCGTGTCGGCGTAGTCGGCGAGCAGATCGGCATTGTCGGGCATCCGCTTGATCGCCTGCTCGTAGGCCGTCGCGGCTTCGAGGTAGCGACTGAGCGCGTAGTAGGTGCGACCCAGCATCGCCCAGCCCTCGGCGTTCTCCGGTTCCTTCTCGAGCTTGGCGCGCAGCTTGTCGGCCATCTCGCCGATCTGCTGCGGCGAGAAGTCGTGCTGGCCAGTGCGCTGCGCGACGTCGGCGCGCGTGAAGTCGAGCGCGCCTGGCGTTCCCAGGACCGCGTACAGGCCTACGGCAAGCAGCGGCAGGATCGCGGCGACGATCAACGCGATGCGCGCGCCGGCGCGCGATGCCGCGAGCGGCGTCGCTTCGCCATCGCTGCCTTCGTCGATCGCGCGTCGCGAAATCTCCGCACGGGCCTGGTCGTACTGCTCCTGCGAAAGCGTGCCGGACGCGAGATCGGCGTCGAGCTCGGCGAGCTGATCGCGCAGGATCGACAGGTTCGAAGCCTGGCGATCGACGACGTCGGCGGGCTTTTGCCGCCATAGCGGCACCAGCACGACCGCGCACGCGATCGCGAGCATGATCGCTCCGACGACGATGAAGACGATCATCGCGACGACTCCTGCGCTTTGGCGCCGAGCAGCTGCTCGGCACGCGCCCGTTCTTCTTCCGACAGCGGTGCGGGCTCGGCGATGGCGCGTCGTCCACGGATGTGACGCATCAAAAGGATCAAACCGGCGATCAGCAACAGCGCGGGACCGCCCCACAACAGCACGGTGGTGGGGCGCAGCGGCGGGCTATACAGCACGAAGTCGCCGTAGCGCGCGACCATGTAGTCGATGATCTCCTGATCGGTCTTGCCCGCTGCGATCTGCTCGCGCACCTGGCGACGCAGATCGAGTGCGAGCTCCGCGTTCGATTCCGCGATCGACTGGTTCTGACAGACGAGGCAGCGCAGCTGCTCGGTGAGCTTCACCGCGCGCGATTGCGCGACCGGATCGTTCTCGGTTGGCACGGCGGTGCCCACGGCGAATGCCGTGCTCGTCGCGATGGCGATCAGTATTGCGCCGATGATGCTCGATGCAGCGGACATTGGGAGGCGGGGCGGGTGGTTAGGGACGAGGGGCTAGTGGGGCGTCGGTGTGCAGTGGATGTCGCGGTGATGCAAGTTGCCCGGCCGACCGCACACCAATCCCCAGCCCCCAACCCCGCATTTCATGACTTCTGCAATTCGCGCACCATCGGCAGGATCTTCTTTTCGAGCGATTCCACCGTGAGCGGCCCGATCTGCTTGTAGCGGATGATGCCGGCCTTGTCGACCACGAAGGTCTCCGGAACGCCGTAGACGCCCCAGTCGATGCCGACACGGCCATCGAGATCAGCTACCGACGTGCTGTACGGATCCCCGTTCTGGGCGAGCCATTGCTTGCCGAGCTCGACGCGATCCTTGTAGTCGAGGCCGATGATCGGAACCACCTTGGCGCGCGAAAGCTC
>DATKLH010000489.1:0-3391 GCA_035542515.1 Casimicrobiaceae bacterium | reverse complement strand
TCCATCTGCGCGCCATCGATCGTCTCGAGTATTTCCGCCCGAAGACGACCATCTGAGCACTGGGTCGCCGCGACTCCCGCGCGACCGCTGACTACAACGCGCCGAGCAAGCGAAAGCCGGCGAATCTTCACGGTCGCCACGGGATCTGCGTCAGCGGTCGTTGTCTTGCCCACCAAGGCGCCCGCGCTCGATCACGGTGGTTGCCGGTTCCGAATGAAGTACCGCGCTTGCGGCTAGAGACCGTGCGCATTCGGGGGCCCGTGGCGTCCTCGTCCGGCTCTCTGGGGAATGGCGGTGGGCACCGCGCACGTTCGCTTAGAATGCCGGTGCCTGTCACCCCGTCCGACCCGCTCCCCTTCTCGCGCGCCCGACTGCGTCCCAGCGATGTTTCTTTTCGCCGCCACGATCTTCCTGGGCGCGTTCCTGCTGTTCCTGGTCCAACCCATCATCGCCAAGCAGATCCTGCCCTGGTTCGGGGGCACCGCCGCGGTGTGGACCACGTGCCTCGTGTTCTTCCAGACCACGCTGCTGGTCGGCTACGCGTACGCCGATGGCGTAGTACGCAAGCTCACGCCGTCGCGGCAGGCATTGCTCCACACTGCGCTGCTGCTCGCGAGCGTGGTGCTGCTGCCGATCGTTCCCGGCACGATGTGGAAACCGCTCGGCACCGAGAACCCGTTGTGGCTCATCCTCGGCCTGCTGGGAGTCACGATCGGCCTTCCGTACCTGCTGCTGTCCACCACCAGTCCGCTCCTGCAGGCGTGGTTCGCGCGCCGCCATCCGGGGCGCAGCCCGTACCGGTTGTTCGCGCTCTCCAACCTCGCCTCGATGCTCGCGCTGCTCGGCTATCCGTTCCTGGTCGAACCGTGGATCCCCACGCGCTTGCAGGCATTGAGCTGGAGTGCGGCCTACATCGTGTTCGTACTGCTCGCGATCGCCACGGCGTGGGGCACCTTGCGAAATCGCGTCGCAACGCCGTCGTCCATCGGCGAGATCGCTGAAACCAGGGCCGCTGCACCGACCGCAGCACGCCAGGCGCTGTGGTGCGCGCTGGCGGCGACCGGTTCGGTCCTGCTGCTCGCGGTGTCTACCCACATCACCGAGAACATCGCCGCGGTTCCGCTGCTGTGGATCGTTCCCCTGGCGATCTATCTGCTGACCTTCATCCTGTGCTTCGACAGCTCGCGCTGGTATCGGCGCGACGTGTTCCTCGGCGCGGCGGCCGCGGCGCTCGGTGTCATGGCCTGGACCATGGCCGACCCGAAGCTCACGCACCAGCTCGAAATCCAGCTCGGCGTGTTCTGCGGCGGATTGTTCTTCGCGTGCATGTTCTGTCACGGCGAGCTCGCCACGCTCAAGCCCGCGCCACGTTACCTGACACGCTTCTACTTGATGGTATCGCTGGGCGGAGCGTTGGGCTCGGCCCTGGTGGGCATCGTCGCACCGCTGGTGCTACCCGCCTACTTCGAGCTCGCCATCGGCCTGTGCGCCTGCGCGGCCCTGTTGCTGTGGCAGGTGCGCGAGACGGCGATCCCGTTCCGCTTCCTCGCGCTCGCCGCGTTGCTCACCGCGACCGGCTGCGGCTTCTGGGGCGTGCGCAACTTCTACGACACGACCATCGCGACGGCGCGCAACTTCTATGGCGTGTTGCGCGTGCAGCAAAACGGCTACGACGATGCGTCGATGCACCGCTCGCTGATCCACGGCACGATCATGCATGGCAACCAGTACCTCGCACAGGATCTGCGACGGCGCCCGACGACCTACTACACCGCGACCTCGGGCATCGGGCGCGTGTTCGAGATGCTTCATCCGCGCCTCGACCCGATCAAGGTCGGGATCATCGGACTCGGCACCGGCACCATCGCGGCCTGGGGCACGCCAGGCGACGTCTTCCGCTTCTACGATATCAACCCCGCGGTGGTGGTGCTCGCGAAGCGCGACTTCACCTATCTCGGCGACAGCGAGGCCCATATCGACATCCCGCTCGGCGATGCCCGGCTGACGCTGGAACGCGAAGCACCGCAGGGATTCGACGTCCTCGCCATCGACGCCTTCTCGAGCGACGCGATCCCGGTGCATCTGATCACCGCGGAAGCGCTCGACGTGTATCTGAGGCACATGAAGCCCGACGGCATCATCGCGTTCCACGTGACCAACCGGTTTCTCTCCCTTGCTCCGGTGGTCGATGCGCTGGCGAAGTCGCGCGGCCTCAAAGCCGTGCTCATCAGCGATGACGCCGACGACAGCTTCGCGAGTCGCAGCGACTGGGTGCTGATCGCCCGCAATCCCGAAATGCTCGAGCGACCGCAGATCGCCGAGCATGCAAGCGAGATCGACGAGCATCCGGAGTGGCGGCTCTGGACCGACGACTTCAACAACCTGTTCCAGGTGCTGAAGCGCTAGTGCGGTGAGTCAGCGATTCGTTGACGAATGCAGAATATGACCAGGACTCCGCGCAAACACGTCGCGCTCGCTCCCAGCGAGGCGACACCGCGCGTCAAGGTTGGGCACCTGCCGCGCGGTGCCAACGACGGCTGGAAGCGAACTGGCGGGGTTTGCACAACGAATTCTGACTCACCGCAACCGGCATCGCGCTCATCCTTAAACGTTATTAAATCCCGCCCACGGGGCGCGACACCGGCGTAGATTTCCCTCCGATACAGGAGGTCCGGGGATGCGTGCAGCCGAATTGTCGCAACGGCAGGCGATCCGCTTCGAAGTACGCACCACGGAGCGGCTCCTCCTGATCGACGGAGCGCCGGCGAAGCTTGGCGCGCGGGCGTTCGACGTACTGCAGGCGCTCTACGAGCACCGCGAGCGCCTGGTGACCAAGAACGAACTGTTCGAGATCGTTTGGCCGGGCGTCGTCGTGGAGGAGAACAACCTTCAGGTGCAAATCAGCACCCTGCGCAAGCTCCTCGGTCCCTGCGCGATTGCCACGATTCCCGGGCGAGGCTACCGCTTTACAGGCGTGTCCGAGGACACCTCGAGCCCTGGGGGCGACGCCGCTCTGTTCGCGCCAGACGCCCAGCCGCGGCGTGCGCCACCCGCGCCATCACCGTCGTCCCTGACCAACCTGCCGCGCGAACTGGCGCCCCTCTACGGTCGCCAAGCCGAATCCGCGGCGTTGCGCACGCTGCTCGGCGCCCATCGCATGGTGACCATCGTGGGAGCCCCAGGCATCGGCAAGACGGCCCTGGCGCAGGCGCTCGCGCACGAGTCGCGCGGATCGTTCGACGATGGCGTCTGGCTCGTCGACCTGGCGCCGATCAGCGATCCGGCGCTCGTCGTGCCGACGGTCGGACGCGTGCTCACGGCCGGCGCCGACAGTCAGGCCACCGCCGCGTCGCTCGCCGAGCGGCTGCGTGCATCTTCGGCATTGCTGTGC
>DATKLH010000488.1:0-2763 GCA_035542515.1 Casimicrobiaceae bacterium | reverse complement strand
TTCTCTCCACCCGATCCGACCGAGAAACACGCGTCGCCCGGGCGGATGTCGAGCGCCTCCAGCACGACATCGGCATCTTCCCAGCATTGCGCATAGCGGATGATGGAAAAGTCCGCCTGGGCGGCAATCTCGCTTGCGTGCTCATTCGGCGGCATCGGATCGCACCTCCGTCGCGCGGGTCACTTTCGTGACGACACCGCTGGCCCCGTCCATGACGACCCAGTCGCCGTCCGTGAGCCAGGCCGTGACGCCGGGAATCGACACGATGGTGGGAAGCCCCAGCTCGCGCGCCACGATGGCCGAGTGCGAGAGCAGGCTGCCGCGCTCGACCAGAAGCCCGGCTGCGGCGGGGAAGATCATCACCCAGCCGGGATCGGTGCGCTCCGCGACGATGATTTCCCCGTGCCGCACCGCCGCGCTGCGCGGATCGCGCACCACGCGGACCGGTCCGCGGACGACGCCCGGGCAGCAACCCAGCCCTTTCAGCGAATCGCCCGTCGGTTGCGCGGCCACCTGCTCGGCGCCGAAGCTGTGCCCCTTGTAGATGATGCCCCGCGTCTCGAACCGGTCGGCCGGCGCGGGCAGCTCCTGCCAGCGGGCGAACTCCGCCTTGCGCAGCGCGACCAGGCCTTTGAGATTGGTCGTCGTCACGCGGCCCTCCACGAATCCGAGCACTTCGTCGAGTTCGAGATAGAAGACGTCGCGCGGCGCGTCGATGCATTCGATCGCGGCGAAGCGCTTGCCGAGCTCGAGCAGGATCTGCCTGGCGCGCCCGAACACGCGGGTGCGCTCGAAGCGGAGGTTTTCGCGCGCCTGCACGCACTCCCGCGTCTTGCTCAGCACCCAGGCGAAGGCGATCCGTCGCGCAGGGTTGCGGCGGAGGGCATCGCGCACGCGTGCTTCGGCGTGCTCGCGGACCTTCAGCTCGGCAAACCCGTTGTCGCGCGCATCGGCTTGGGTCAGGTTCTGCGCGTACTGCCCGATGGCGCGCAGCAGCGGGGTCGGGTCGTCGTGCAGGGTCGTGCTCTCGAGCTTGAGCTCCTCGGCGCAACGGTCGCCGAACTTCGCGAGATAGGCTTGCACCTCTCGTTCCAGATCGGGAAACCGATGCATGGCGGCACGCGCGACGTGCGGGTCCCCTGTCGACAGCACCTGCACGAGGCTCGCATCCGCGATCGCCAGGCGGGCCATCGCACGAACGCGCGCGGCAGGTTCCTCGCTGATCATGCCCCGCTCGGCACACAGCAGATCGTTCGACAAGGCGCCGGTCTTGTCGCCTGCCCACGCCGCCGCCAGGCGGCGCAGCAGACCGTGGAAGACCATGGTCGCGAAGTCGTTGACGATCGGTGCATCCCAATGCGTCAGGATTCGACTCTCGAGCGCACGGTAGTAGGCGACCAGCTCATCGCTGCGCCGTCCCGAGAGTTCGGGGCGTTGCGCGCCGAGCGCGTCGCGAATGCGCTGGTAGAAGCGCTCCCTGCGCTTGGCAAGAGTGAGGATGTTCGCTGTCAGCGCGGCCAGCGAGCGAGCGGCGCGCAATGCATCGCGAAGCTTGGCGCCGGTTCCTGTGGCGGCCTGGGCCGCGGCGAGCGCTTCGGGCAGGCTCTCCCGAACGCCCATCATCTGCTCCATGAAGCGACGGTTCACCTGGTAGCCCGGGAGCACCGCCACCAGCCTGTACCAGTTGTAGAGGTTGTAGTACACGCGCCCGCGCACCAGGCCCAGCATGCAGCAGAACATGTCGGAGCGGGCTTCGATCGCTTGCTGTGGCACGCGCACCAGCCGGCAGAACTCGCGGTACACGTTTTCGTAGGCGCGGCGTGCGAAAGAGAACGTCAGCGGCGTCGTGATGCCGCTGTAGCTTTCGATGATGTTTGCGTTGTCCCACAGCGCGCGTTGCGCATCCGGATCGACGCGCTCGCCGAGGGTGGTAATCGGCCGGGCCTGAAGCAGGAAGAGAACGCCGCGCCCGATGGTCCACTCGATGTCCTGAGGGCGGCCGAACTGCGCTTCGGCCCGCCGGGCGAGGTCGGCAACCGAGCGCACCTGTGCATCGGTCAACGATGGCGACGCCGCACGCTCGGGCGGCAGCGGCACGCTGCAGATGCCCTCAGGCGCCGTCGCGTCGGCTCGGTGCATGACGCGCTTGGGCTCCACGGTGCGCTCGATGATCTCGCCGGCGCGATCGACTCGCCACGTGTCGGCAGGCGTTTCCCCGGAGACGAGCGCGCTGCACAGTCCGGGCACCGCCCCGACGACCGCGATCGCTCGTCGTCCGGTCACGGGGTCGGCGCTGAATGCGACGCCGGACACGTCGCCGTCGATCATTCGCTGAACGATCACTGCGGGGGCGCCCGCCAAGGGGTTCAACCCGGCCTCGCGGCGGTAGGACATGAGCCGCTCGCCGAAGCCCGAAGCCCACACTTCGACGACCTTCTTCGGCACCTTGCCGCGCGCGACCGCCAGCGCACTTTCGAGCTGTCCGGCAAAGGACAGGGTGGCGCTGTCCTCTTCGATGGCAGAGGAGCGCACCGCGAAGACGTCGTCCTCCCGTCCGAGCCGGGCCAGCGCGGCGTCGATCTGCGCGGCGACCTCCTCGGCGATGTTCATGCTCAGCACGAGGCGCCGCGCGTCGGACGGGTCCGACGCCGAGCGCATCGGGGTCGACACGCTGGCCTCGAACGCAGACGGCAGCACGACGAACCACTCGGGGATCGGCAGATCAGCCTGCGCCAGGTTGGCGAGTGCGCGCGCCTTCCCGCC
>DATKLH010000487.1:0-6809 GCA_035542515.1 Casimicrobiaceae bacterium | reverse complement strand
AACGTGCGTTCGAGGCGATCCAGCGCCGTGAGCCTTGGCGGAGCAGCCTGTGAAAGGTCCGAGAAGATGTCGTCCTCGACGACGTAGAAGCGGTGCTCGGCGGCGAGCTGCAGCAGCCGATGTGCGGTCGCAGGCTGGATGTGCGTGCAGGTCGGGTTGTTGAGCACCGACATGGTGAAATACGCCTTGGGACGGTGTTCCGCGGCGAGCTGGGCAAGGACTTGCAGATCGGGCCCGTTGTTGCCGCGTGGCACGGGAAGCAGGCGCGCGCCGGCGAGCCTCAGGTGACCGAACAGGTTGTAATAGCCCGGATCGTCGACCAGAACGCAGTCGCCGGGTGCAACCAGGTAGCGGATGGTGAGATCGAAGGCGTGCGTCGCGCCGTTGGTGAGCAGGATCTGCTCAGGCGTGGCGACGATGCCAAGCTCCGCGATCTTGCGCGCGAGCAGCTCGCGCAGCGGCCGGTAACCGAGCTTGGTGCCGAAGTCGATGATCTCGTTGCCGGCAGCGGCGACCTTGCGCGCGTAGCGACGAATCCCCGAATCCTCCTGCCACGCGTGCGGCACGCACCCGCCCGCGAACATGCGCTGCTGTGCGAACAGGTCGTGTGCTTCGTCGCTGCAGATGTCCTCGATGAGGTTCGCCACGTCGATGGCGCGATCGAGGCCGCCGGTGCGTTGAATGGCGGGCTCCGGGACTGTCGCGGCTGCCACGTAGAACCCCGAGCCCCGTCGCGACTCGACGTGACCCGACGCGACCAGCCGATCGTAGGCTTCGACCACCGTGAACCGGCTGACCTGCTGCTGGGCTGCGAGGCTGCGAATCGAAGGAAGCCGAGCGCCAGGACGCAGAAGGCGCGCCTCGATGTGCTGCCGCACGCCGATGACAAGCTGATCGACGAGGGGTCGCTCGGCCTGGGTCGAGAGATTGAGAGCGAGCATGGCTGGACTGGTGCGAGGACCGTAACAGTCTATGGGCGTCGACGCCAAGTGTATCTGAGATTGGTGTCGACTGTCCGGTACTGTACTGGTGGCGGATCACCCGCCCACAACCATGCGAACCTTCGCGATTCTCCTCGCAGCGCTGCTCGCCACGGCGTGCGCACCACCCGATGCCGACGCTCCGCTCGAGGGCGGGCGTGCGCCGATCGTCGTGTCGGACCCGGCCACCGGCCTGCTGGCCGTTACCGCCGTCGGTGCGCACAACGTGCGCGTGCTCTACGTGCGCCCGCCGAGCATCGTCCTTCTGCGCGAGCAATTCGTGCCTGATGGGAAGAGCGTGACGGGCGTGCAGTGGTCGGGTTCGCAGCTGATCGTCGAGACCGAAGAGCAGTGGTTCGCCCTCGATACGCGCACGTGGCAGCTTGCCGCGATGCACGCGCATGGTGTTGCGGCACGTGCAACGTCGACCCGCTCGGGTTGATCGCCGTCGACACGCGCACGCGACTCCCGGCGAGCACATCACCTCGGATCGACGCCACCGCCTTCCACGCGCCGGAAGCTGACGGCGTTCGCCGCATCGGTTCATCGTGCGCTGATCATCTGCCAGGTCGTTCGGTGACCGTTGTAAGCTCGATAGCGATGAGGAACGCTACATCCCGCGGTTCCGCGAAAGCGCGATGCGACGCGTCCCGGATAAAACCACGCGAAGGCCTATCGCGTCGGCGCGCAACGCGATCCTGGCGGTGCGCGCGCGAGGCCCACTGGCGCGAGGCCTGCATCTCGCATGTCGTCCGGATGGCATCGATTTGACGCCGCCCCAGAGCCGGCCCGCCCTTGCCGCGGCGTACCCGGCGCTGTTCGTCGTGCTGTGGAGCACCGGCTTCATCGCGGCCAAGTTCGGGTTGCCGTATGCGCCGCCGCTCGGCTTTCTGGTCATCCGTTTTGCGTGCGCAACGGCGCTCCTGAGCGCGATCGCGCTGTTGCAGCGCGCGGCGTGGCCGCACGGCGCAATGCTTGCGCACCTTGCCGTCGCCGGCCTGCTTGTGCACGGCGTTTACCTCGGCGGCGTCTTCATTGCACTCAAGCAAGGCATGGAAGCGGGAACCAGCGCGATGCTGGTCGGCTTGCAACCGCTGCTGACGGTATTGCTCGCTCGTGCCTGGCTCGGCGAGCCGGTGCGGCGGAGTCAATGGCTCGGGCTGCTGCTTGGCGTGATCGGCGTTTATATGGTGGTTCGCCACAAGATCGCCATCGGCCGCGAGGGACTGATTGCCGCACTTGTGGCGCTGGCAGCCATCAGCATCGGGACGCTCTACCAGAAGCGTCACTGCGCAAGGGTGGACATTCGCACGGGAGCCGCCGTGCAGTTCCTGGTGTGCGCAATCGTGTTCGCGCCGCTCGCGCTGACGCTCGAGCGTGAAGCGGTGCAGTTCACCGGGTCGTTCGTGTTTGCCCTCGGCTGGTCGGTCGTGGTGCTCTCAGTGGGCGCGATCAGCCTTCTATACTGGCTGCTGCGACACGGCGCAGCCGCGAATGTCGCCCGACTGTTCTACCTCGTTCCGCCCGTCACAGCGCTCATGGCCTTCGCCTTGTTTGGCGAACGCCTCGAGCTCACCGCGCTGTTCGGCATGGTGATGATTGCCGGCGGCGTGGCGTTGTCCGGCCGGCGTTGATCGCGCGGAGCGATGTCAGGGCGAGCGGATCAACCGTGTTTGGGCGATGCGGTCGTGCAGGAACCTGCGATCGGGATCGACGAGCGCCCAAAGGTAGTTGAAGCCCACCAGCCACAGGGCGAAGGCGCCCAGCCCGGCGCGACGGAGCAGCAAGTAGCCGACGAGCGCCAGCAACGGGCCCACGAAGGCCGCAATGTAGCGAAGCAGCGCGCGGTGCAGATGCGGCGGCTCGCCATCGGGCCCGATGAGCCGCATGCGCCACGTTTTCTGTGGAAGCGTGCGCCGGCCGCGTGTCCAGCCGTGGATCAGATAGGCCCCCGCCACTCCAACCATCGCGACGAACAGGAACGCGCGCGCGGTGTGATTCGGAACGATGAGCTCGGGACCTGCGCCGCGGGGTGACGGCGAAACCAGCGGCAGCGTCAAGAAACCGACGATGAATTCGATCGCGGTCAGCAGCAGCGCTTCGTAGAGCAGCGCTCCGAGGCGTCGCGGCAGGCTCGCATCGAGCGGCGCTTCGGGCCTGGCGGGGAGCGACGCAGGCGGTTGCGTCAAGTGCGCATCTATCCGCCGGGTCGCGGTGTTTGCGGTCCCGGACGCGGCGCCTGAGGCGCGCCGCTTGGCGCCCGCGCGCCGTTACCGTGGGACGGAGCGGGAGGGGTGGCCAGCTCGCGACGCCGCTCGGGCGGCAGGTTCTGGTACTCCTGCCACTTCTGTCGCATCTCGGCCCGCTTCTCGGGGGGCAGCGAGCGGAGCGTCTTGTACCGCTCGCGCGCGGCCTGGCGCTGCTCGGGCGAAAGATTGGCCCACGACCGCATCTGCGACTGCAGACGCTGCTGCTGTTCCCGCGGCATGGTGGGATAACGCTGTGCGATGCCGCGCCACTTCTGCCGCCGCTGGGCGTCGAGCTTGTCCCAGTCCGATGCGAGCGGCGCGAGAACCTCGCGCTCGTGGGGCGTGAGCTCGCTCCAGGACGGCGATTGCAGAGCGATTTGCGCAAGCGCGTCGACCGCGCTGCACGCGGCGACGAGCGCGAACGCGAGCGTCAGGGCTCGAAGCTTGCCTTGAGCCAATTCTGGAATCCCCGGTCCAGATAGGCATCGATGGGCAGATCGGACGACAGGATCTGACTGTCGATTTCCTGGATTTCCTTGGCCTCCTGCATCGCGCGCCATTGATGCCATCCGAACAGCATGGTCGCAGCGATCAGGACAACGCCGAGCCAGCGCAGCGACGCGGGCGACAAGGCGCGCGGACGCTGGCCGCGCATGCTCGCGCCGGCCCCGCCAGCCAGCGCGAAATCGGTTTCGACCGCAGGCTCGGCCACGTGCGCGAGCGCACGGGCGCGCGCCTGCTGCAGCCGATATACCGTACCGGCCTTGAGGTCGGCGGTGGCCGCGTCGAGGTAACCCGTTATTTTCCTAGCGGTTTGCGATTCCTGCGTCATAGGGTGATCCCTTTGGCCTTCAGCGTCTCGGCCAAGGCGTGCACCGCTCGCGAGCAATGGGTCTTGACGCTGCCCTGCGAGCAGCCCATCGCGGCGGCGGTCTCCGCCACATCCAGCTCCTCCCAGTAACGCAACAGGAACGCCTCGCGTTGACGTGCCGGCAACCGTGCGATCGCCAGTTCGATCGCATGCATGATCTCGCTCTGCTCGAGCTGCTCGGCCGGGTCGACCGTCGCATTCGAGTCCGATTTGGCGTGCAGGGTTTCGAGCGGATCATGCTCCTCGTCTCTGTCGTCACGCTGACCCAGTGCGGACAGGAGCGTGGTCCAGGTGGAGCGCACCTTCTGCCGCCGGAAATGGTCGTGGATGGTGTTCTGCAGGATCCGCTGGAACAGCATCGGCAGCTCGGCGGCGGGCTTGTCGCCGTAGCGCTCGGTGAGCTTCAGCATCGCGTCCTGGACGATATCCAGCGCGTGGTCCTCGTCGCGCACGGCGAACATCGCATGCTTGAACGCGCGGCGCTCGACCTCAGCGAGAAAAGCCGAAATTTCCTGAAGGGTAGCCAGTGGCGTGCCGGACGGGCAAAAAACGTCGATTATAGGGAGGCGCGCGATGGGCGAGCGGTCATGGGAGAAAGGCGGATGGGCGATAGGCCGTGTGGCGACTTCGAGAAGACGCGATGGACCAAAGGGTAGGCACGCGAACGACGGTGCGTTCGACGCGACGCGCTAGCCAGTAAACACCTGGCGACCAATCGACCAATCGACCAATCGACCAATCGACCAATCGACCAATCGACCAATCGACCAATCGACCATCGCCCATCGCCCATCGCCCGCGCTCTACGCTGCAGCGCGCAATCCTTGACCAAACCGGGTGCCTCGCTGTAGGCTCCCACGTCGGCCCGCGGGTCGATTGTTGTACTGCAAAAGGCCGCACGCGTTCCTCCAAAGGCGCCACAAGTGCCCGCGGACCTCCCTTGAGAGCGCGTAAGGCTTCGAAGGATCGGCGGCTTTCTACCGTCCAAAAGCCCCGATGGCGCGTTGACAGCGGCGCCAGCCCGTCGTCTTGCACCACCGTCGCGGCCGTGATGGCCCGACGGCGTATCTCATCCATCAAAAGGCGGCTCTCATGCAACTCACCGGCGCGGAAATCGTCATCCGCTGTCTCCAGGAAGAAGGCGTCGACTATGTCTTCGGCTATCCGGGCGGCGCGGTCCTCAACATCTACGACGAGCTGTTCAAGCAGGACAAGGTCAAGCACGTGCTCGTCCGCCACGAGCAGGGCGCGGTTCACGCGGCCGACGGCTACTCGCGCAGCTCGCACAAGATCGGCGTCGCGCTGGTGACCTCGGGTCCCGGCGTGACCAATGCGGTCACCGGCATTGCGACCGCCTACATGGATTCGATCCCCATGGTCGTGCTCACCGGCCAGGTCCCGACCGCGGCCATCGGCCAGGACGCCTTCCAGGAGTGCGACACGGTCGGTATCACGCGCCCCTGCGTCAAGCACAACTTCCTCGTCAAGGATGTCAAGGACCTGGCGGTCACGATCAAGAAGGCGTTCTACCTCGCCGGCACCGGTCGTCCAGGTCCGGTCGTGGTCGACATTCCCAAGGACGTGACGCAGGCCAAGACCGAGTTCAGCTATCCCAAGACCATCGCGCTGCGTTCGTACAACCCGGTCACCAAGGGGCACACGGGGCAGATCAAGAAGGCCGTGCAACTGCTGCTCGAAGCGAAGCGGCCGATGATCTACACCGGCGGCGGCGTGATCCTCAACAACGCCGCTCCGCAGCTCACGCGCCTGGTACGCCTGCTCGGCTTCCCCTGCACCAGCACGCTCATGGGGCTCGGCGGCTATCCCATGACCGACGCGCAGTTCACCGGGATGCTGGGCATGCACGGCACCTACGAGTCGAACATGGCGATGCAGAACTGCGACGTGCTCTTCGCGGTCGGCTCGCGCTTCGACGACCGCGTGATCGGAAACCCCGCGCATTTCTTCAATCCGGGCCGGAAGATCATCCACGTCGACATCGACCCGTCGTCGATCTCCAAGCGCGTTCGCGTCGACGTCCCGATCGTGGGGTACGTGGCGGACGTGCTGGATGAAATGGTAAAGCTGATCGAGAGCTCGCCGCAGCGTCCCGACCCGACGGCGCTCAAGAACTGGTGGGGACAGATCAAGGAGTGGCAGCGCAAGGACTGCCTGCGCTACGACCGCAACTCGAAGCTGATCAAGCCGCAGTTCGTAGTGGAGAAGCTCTACGACCTTACCAAGGGCGACATCTTCGTCACCTCGGATGTCGGCCAGCACCAGATGTGGGCCGCGCAGTACTTCAAGTTCGACAAGCCGCGCCGCTGGATCAACTCCGGCGGCCTGGGCACGATGGGCTTCGGACTGCCGGCCGCGATGGGCGTGCAACTGGTCAATGCCGGCGCGACCGTCGCGTGCATCACCGGCGAGGCGTCGATCCAGATGTGCATCCAGGAGCTTTCCACCTGCAAGCAGTATCACCTGCCGATCAAGATCATCAACCTCAACAATCGCTACATGGGCATGGTGCGGCAGTGGCAGGAGTTCTTCTACGGCAATCGCTACGCCGAATCGTACATGGACGCGCTGCCGGACTTCGTCAAGCTTGCGGAATCGTACGGCCACGTCGGGTTGCGCGTCGACAAGCCCGGGGACGTCGAGGGCGCGCTGAAAGAAGCCTTCGCGCGCAAGAAAGACCTCGTGTTCCTG